>NZ_JAZFXT010000056.1:0-24083 GCF_036448855.1 Methylobacterium ajmalii | reverse complement strand
CCGCGAGCGGCACGAGCGAGGTGACCTCGAACATCGCGGGCGTCGCCCGCGCTTCCGAGGATACCGGCGCGGCGGCCTCCCAGGTGCTCGCCTCGGCCTCCGAGCTGTCGCGCCAGTCCGAGCACCTGACCTCGGAGATGCAGCGCTTCCTCGCGACCGTGCGGGCCGCCTGACCGGAATGGCCCGCTCGCCCGGCGGGCCGCCGCCGGGAGGAGGAATGCCGGATCAGAGGGTGCCGTCGGCCACGTCCCGCATCAGCCCCGGCACCTCCCCGGGCAGCTCGCGCGCCAGGAAGCCGATCGGGCCGCGGCTCTCGCCGAGCCGCCGCCCGGCCTCGCCGTGCAGGAAGACGCCCCAGGCCGCAGCCTCGGCCGGCGCCGTGCCGCGGGCGAGCAGCCCGACGATGATGCCGGCGAGCACATCGCCCGAGCCCGAGGTGGCGAGCCCCACGCCGCCACCGGCATAGTGCCAGGTCTCGCCGGCCGGATCGACGATCCAGGTCTCGGCCCCCTTCATCACCACGACGGCGCCCAACTGCTCGGCGGCCTTCCGCGCCGCCGCGAGCGGATCGGCCTCGACGGCCTCGCGGTCGCAGCCGAGGCAGCGCGCCATCTCGCCGGCATGGGGCGTGAGCACCACCCGGCCGGCCCGGGCTCGCACCGCCTCGGCCTGCTCGCACAGGCCCTCGATGCTCGCCGCGTCGAGGACGAAGGGCGCCTCGGCGGGGCCGGCGAGCAGCGCGGCGGTGAGCGCCCGGGTCGGCGCGCCGGCCGTCATGCCGGCGCCGACCAGGATCGCGGCGGCCCGCTCGGTGCGGGGCAGGAGCACCTCGGCGGCGACCCGGTGATCGACATGGCCGTCCTGGCCCTCGGGCAGGCGCACCACCAGGGCCTCGGGCACCGCGAGGGCGGCGTGCGGCGCGGTGCCGGCGGCGATCGACATCTGCAGCTTGCCGGCGCCGGCCCGGAGCGCCGCGGTGCCGGCGAGGATCGCGGCGCCCGGAACCTCGACCGAGCCGGCGACCACGAGGGCGCTGCCGCGCGCCTCCTTGGTGCCGGCGCCGGGATCCGGCAGGGGATACCCGCGCAGGGACGCGGCCTGGATCTCGATGGTCATCGGGCGGCCCCCGTGGCGTCGGGCTCGGCGGTCACCGGGGCGCCGGCCTGCCGCAGGGGCGCCACGACATTGTAGCGTTGCAGCACGAGCTTGCCGCTGCTGCCCTGGCGCGGGTCGAAGGCGTATTCGGTGACGCCGCAATTGGCGACGTCGCCCTCCCGGTCGATGGCGAGGATCTCGTCCTCGGTCAGGCCCTCGATGAGGTAGCGCAGGCACAGCACCACGACCTGGTGGCCGACCACCAGCACCCGCCGCCCGCCGTAGTGCAGCGATACGGTGTCGAGGGCGCTACGCAGCCGCAGGATCACGTCGCACCAGCTCTCGCCGCCCGGCGGCCGGTGGTAGAACTTGCCGAGCAGCTGGCGCAGCTCGGCCTGCTCGGGATGGAGCTGGGTGATGCCCTCGCGGGTGAGCCGGTCGAGGATGCCGAACTCCTTCTCGCGCAGGCGCTCGTCGGCGACGAAATCGAGCAGCGGGTCGGCGACGCCGCCGGCCTCGCGGATCAGCCGGGCGGTGGATTCGGCCCGGCGATAGGGCGAGGTCAGCACCACGTCGGGCCGCTCGGACGCCGGCATCTCGGCGAACCACCGTCCGACCGCCGCGGCCTGGCGCTCGCCGAGCGCGCTCAGCGGCACGTCGACGTCGCGCCCGGCGATGTCGATATGGGTGTGCCCCGCCGCCTGCGCGGCGTCCCGGGCGACGTTGCCGGCGCTCTCGCCGTGCCGCACGATCCAGATCCGGTCCGGCCAGCGCTGCTGCATTGCTCCCCCCGAGTGTCCGGGAGGGTCAGCTAGCGGAGGCGGCAGAGTCAGCAAGCGGCGGTGGCTGCGGCGCTTTCGTTGTCGATCCGTATTGTCGGGATACTAGAGTACTTCACGACCGCGTTGCAATCGTGAAACTCTCTAAGTCATTGTTTTGTCGCATTTTCTGAGACGAACCGGTTTCCACTTCGTCGGAAAATGCTCTAGGTGGACGCTGCTCCGGCCCGGGTCGCGACCGGCCCGGGATCACCGTCATCCTTCCCAGAGAGCAAGGTCATCGTCCGGAAGCGGTGAGAAGAAGTCCGGGCCGTCACCGAGCCGACCGCGCAGCAGCCCGATCTTGAACGGTGTGCGTGAGCGGGGCGCCGGAACACGATGCTCGATAGTCACGACCGCCTCACGGTGAGCCGCAGCGTCGAGGCTGATCGCCCGCGGAACTGCGGCTACGTCATCAGGGGGCCTCGTCATGCCGCCATTCCCGAATGCCGTTGGTCGGAGGTCGGGATGACGGTGTCACCGACCAAACGGGCGGTCAACCGGCGCTGCGCCGTCCCGCGGTCTGCCATCGAAGGGGCTGGCGATCACGCCGACCCCTCCGGTGGCCAGCCTCTTGCAAGCAGCCTCTTGCAAGCGGCACGGTCCAGCGACCGGGTTCCGGTCCGTCCGGAAATCTGTGAGAACAAGGCAACCGGCGACAAGCCGGGTCTCGGGGCAGGACGACGATGCAGGACGAGGGTGGGCCTACAGTCCACGACGCGCGGCTCGCGCCCGCGCGCCACCGGCTCCACGTCAACGGACGCGGCGTGAGCGTGGAGGCGGCGCCCGGCACACGCCTGCTCTACATGCTGCGCAACGACCTCGCGCTGAACGGCCCGAAATACGGCTGCGGCCTCGGCCAGTGCGGCAGCTGCACGGTGCTGGTCGACGGGCGGGCGCTGCGCTCCTGCGCGATTCCGCTGCGGGCCGCGGTCGGGCGCCGGATCACCACCCTGGAGGGGCTGGCCGAGGGCGGGCGGCTGCACCCGGTGCAGGAGGCCTTCATCGCCGAGAACGCCGCGCAATGCGGCTACTGCCTCAACGGCATGATCATGACGACCGTGGCGCTGCTCGCCGCCAATCCCGACCCGAGCGAGGCCGAGATCCGCGAGGGCCTGCAGGCCAATCTGTGCCGCTGCGGCACCCATGTCGAGATCCTGCGCGCGGTGCGCGCCGCCGCAGCGGGGATGCGCGGGACGGCCCACGCGAGCGCCGCGGCACGGGGGAGCGCCGCATGACCGACTCGCCCGCCGCGCGCCAGCGCCACTGGCAGGAGGCGGGGGACCTCCTCCTCGTCTACCGCGAGACGATGGGCCGCCCGCCCCGGCTCGGCGACGCGCCGGGCGCCGCGCTGGCCGCGGGGCCGCAGCGCGCGCTCTACCTCGCGGTCGATGCCGAGGGCCGGGTCACCGCCTTCAACGGCCACGTCGATCTCGGCACCGGCATCCGCACGGCGCTGGCCCAGATCGTCGCCGAGGAGCTCGACGTGCCTCTCGCCCGGGTGGCGATGGAGCTCGGCAGCACCGCCACCGCCCCCGACCAGGGCGGCACGATCGCCAGCGAGACGATCCAGATCGCCGCCGTGCCGCTGCGCCAGGCCGCGGCCACCGCCCGCCGGCACCTGATCGAGGCGGCCTCGCGCCGGCTCAACCGCGGCACCGGGGAACTCGCCGTCGCGGCCGGCATAGTCCGGGTCGCGGGGGAGCCGGATCGCGCCGTGGCCTACGGCGACCTCGTGCGGGGCGGGCGCACCGAGCTGACCCTCGATCCCGAGGCACCGGTCAAGCCGGCCGCGGATTACACGCTCGTCGGGCAGCCGGTGCCCCGGGTCGACATCCCGGCCAAGGCCGTCGGCGCCTTCACCTACGTCCACGACGTGCGGGTGCCCGGCATGGTCCATGGCCGCGTGGTCCGGCCGCCGGTTCCCGGCGTCGAGACGGCGTTGGGCACCCTCCTGCTCGGGGTGGACGAAGCGTCCGTCGCCCACGTCCCGGGCCTCGTCGCCGTGGTGACGCGCGGCGATTTCGTCGGCGTGGTCGCCGAGCGCGAGGAGAACGCCGCCGAGGCGGCGCGGGCGCTGCGGGTGACCTGGCGGCCCGGAACGACGCTGCCCGACCTCAACCGGCCCGAGGCGGCGCTGCGCGACAACCCCGCCACGGCGAGGACGCTTCTCGACCGCGGCGACGTCGAGCGGGCGCTCGGCCACGCCGAGGCGCGGCTCGACCGCACCTATGTCTGGCCCTACCAGATGCACGGCTCGATCGGCCCGTCCTGCGCCGTGGCGGAGTTTCGCGACGGGGACCTCGTGGTGTGGTCGGGCACCCAGAACCCGCACGTGCTGCGGAGCGATCTCGCCACCCTGCTCGATCTGCCCGAGGACAGGATCGCGATCGAGCGCCACGAGGCGGCGGGCTGCTACGGCCGCAACTGCGCCGACGACGTCGCGGCCGATGCCGCGCTGCTCGCCCAGGCGGTGGGGCGGCCGGTGCGGGTGCAGCTCACCCGCGAGCAGGAGCATGCCTGGGAGCCCAAGGGCGCGGCGCAGGTGATGGACGTGCGCGGCGGCCTCGACGCCGAAGGCGGGCCGGCGGCCTACGACTTCGAGACCCGCTATCCCTCGAACGGCGCGCCGACGCTGGCGCTGATCCTCACCGGCAAGGTGACGGCGGCCCCCGCCACCTACCCGATGGGCGACCGGACGGCGGTGCCGCCCTACGCCTTCGGCAACGCCCGGGTGACGGTGCACGACATGCCGCCGATCGCCCGCGCCTCCTGGATGCGCGGCGTCTCGGCCCTGCCGAACACCTTCGCGCACGAATCCTACATCGACGAGCTCGCGACAGCCGCCGGCATCGACCCGATCGAGTACCGCCTGCGCTACCTGCCCGATCCCCGCGCCGCCGACCTCGTGCGCGCGGTCGCCGAGCGCGCCGCCTGGGTGCCGCACACCCGGCCCGGCACCCATGGCGGCTCCGGCGACGTGCTGTACGGGCGCGGGTTCGCCTACGCAGTCTACGTCCACGGGCCGTTTCCCGGAAAGGCCGCCGCCTGGGCGGCCTGGGTGGCGGACGTCGCGGTCAACCGGGTCACCGGCGAGGTCGCCGTGACCCGGGTGGTGGTCGGCCAGGATTCCGGCCTGATGATCAACCCGGACGGGGTGCGCCACCAGATCCACGGCAACGTCATTCAGTCGACGAGCCGGGTCCTGAAGGAGGCGGTCGGGTTCGACGCCACCGGCGTCACCAGCCGGGAATGGGGCAGCTACCCGATCCTCGCCTTCCCGCAGGTGCCCGAGATCGACGTGCTGATGGTGCCCCGCCCGCACGATCCGCCGCTGGGCGCGGGCGAATCGGCCTCGGTGCCGAGCGCCGCGGCGATCACCAACGCCCTGTTCGACGCCACCGGCATCCGCTTTCGCGAGCTGCCGCTGACGGCCGAGGCCGTGCGCGCCGCCCTCAACCCGCCGCGGATCGCCGGCCCGGACGACCGACCGCGCCGGCGCCGCCGCGGCTTCCTCGCCGGGCTGTTCGGCGCCGGAGCCGGGGCGCTGGCGCTCGCCACCACCCTCCTGCCCTGGCGCCCGGCCTATCCGTCGATCGAGCGGCCGGATCCGTCCACCTACTCCGCCGCCACGATCGCGCAGGGGCGGCTCGTCGCGGCGGCCGGCGCCTGCCTCGTCTGCCATGCGGGACCCGGCGGCCGGAGCTTTGCGGGCGGGCGCGGGCTCGAGACGCCGTTCGGCACGGTCTACGCCTCGAACATCACGCCGGACGTCGGCACCGGCATCGGTGGATGGTCCTACCCGGCCTTCGCCCGGGCGATGCGCGAGGGCGTATCGCGCGACGGGCACCACCTCTACCCGGCCCACCCCTATCCGAGCTTCGCCGGGATCGCGGAGCGCGACCTCCAGGCGCTCTACGCCTACCTGATGGCGCAGGAACCGGTGGCGGCATCGGCGCCCGAGACGGTGCTGCGCTTCCCCTTCAACCTCCGGCCGCTGATGGCGGACTGGAACGCCCTGTTCCTCCGCCCGGTCGCCACCGCCGACCCGGCCCGCGGGCCGGACTGGAACCGCGGCGCCTACCTGGTCGAGGCGCTCGGCCATTGCGGCGCCTGCCACAGCCCGCGCAACGCGCTCGGCGCCGAGCGCCGGGGCGCGGCCCGCCTCGCGGGCGGCTTCGCCGACGGCTGGGAGGCGCCGGCCCTGACCGCCCTGTCCCGCTCCCCCCTGCCCTGGACCGAGGACGACCTGTTCGCCTACCTGCGCACCGGCCGCTCGACCCGCCACGGCAGCGCCGCCGGCCCGATGGCCGACGTGGTCGCGTCCCTGAGCCCCCTGCCGGATGCCGATATCCGCGCCATGGCGGTCTACCTGGCGAGCCTCGCCGGCGCGGCCCCGGTGCCCCGGCCGGTCGCCGCTGCGGCGACCGCGCCCCCGGCCGGCTCCGCCGCCCTGTTCCGGGGCGCCTGCGCGGCCTGCCACGAGGGCGGGGCCGGCGGCGACCTCGTGCCGCTCGGCCTCGTCACCTCAATCCACAGCATGCACCCCGACAACCTGATCCAGGCGGTCCTCAACGGGGTCGCGGCGGCGGCCGAGCGTTTTCCGGCCCCCGATCCGGCCGCCCCGCCCGCCGCGATGCCGGCCTTCCGCGACACCCTCACCGACCGGCAGGTGGCGGACGTCGTTGCCTACACCCGCGCCCGCTACGCGCCCGACGCGCCGGCCTGGAGCGAGCTGGAGGCAGCGGTGGCGCGGGTGCGGGGCCTGAGGCCGCATGCGGGAGGGTGAAGGCTCGCTCGACCGGGCACCGACGCTGCGGGTACCCGGGCTCCGCTGAATGTCACCGGGAAGACGCGAAGACCGAAAAACTTCCCGACACAAGATACGTCGTCAGGTAAAATTTCCAATTATAGTTTTCACATCGATTTCGATCACAAAGCATGGAAAGTCGAGAGTCGCCGTGGCAACCCGCTGCCGGTCAGGCTGGGCGAGTCTCACCGTGGCGACAACGAAGAAGAGGCCGCCGGTCGATGCGCGTGGCGCCCCCGGCGACCGATCACGCCCGAGATACGCTCGACCGCCCTGCACCCCTGGGACGACCCCGATCATGGGCATACGAGCCGGCCCTAGCCGGCGCGCGACGCCCCGTCCGGCAGGACCGAGGACGACCGGTCGGCGAAGGTCCAGAGCCGGTGGCCGAGGAAGTTCCAGAACACCACAACCCCGGTCGCGACCACCTGGGCCGCGAGGTAGGGTAGGCCGAGGCCGCGGGCGAGACCGGCCATGATCAGCCAGGTCAGGCCGAAGCCGACCGCCGCCACGACCCCGAACCGCCAGGTCGCCTCGGCGTGGGGCCGGTCGCTGGCGTAGGTCAGGCGGCGGTTGAGCCCGTAGGAGACCACGGCGCCGACGAGGTAGCCGGCGAGCGCCGCCGGCACCGGGTCGGCGCGACCGGTCTCGACCAGGGTGGCCAGCACGGCATAGTGGACCGCGAGCGCCGCGAGGCTGACCCCGAGATACGACGCGAACTGGCGTCCCAGCGCGGCCAGCGCCTCGACGGTCCGCAGGTTCGATTCCGGTTCGCTCGCCACGACGCCACTCGACATCACCGGGCGACAGGACGGCGCCCGATCCCTGTCTAGCGCCCGGCACTGAACCGAAGATGACCCGAACCGGGCGAAATCCGGGTCATTCGGCAAGCCACGCTCGGCAAGCCACGCTCACCCCTGCAGCCGTGCCGCGACCTTCCGGCTGAGCCAGCGCGGCATCAGGCGGGCGGCGATCACCGCCGCCCGGTTGGCCGCGCCCGGAATCACCACGGCCCGGCCGGCGAGATGGCCGGCGACCGCCGCGCGGGCCACCGCCTCGGGGCTCATCACGTTGCCGGTGAAGCGCTTCGCCCCGCCGACATCCGCCCGCTGCGAGAATTCCGTCGCGGTGGCGCCGGGGCAGACCGCCGTCACCACGACGCCGTGGGGCCGTGCCTCCTCGTAGAGCGCCTCCGACAGGTTCAGCAGGTAGGCCTTGGTGGCGTAGTAGGCCGCCATGTTGGGACCCGGCAGGTAGCCCACCACCGAGGCGACGTTGAGGATGCCGCCCCCGCCCCGCGCGATCAGGCAGGGCAGCACGAGGCGCGCCAGGATCGTGGGGGCGGCGACGTTGACCGCCACCATCTCGGCCTGGTCGCGCGCCGGCAGGTCGGCGAACCGGCCGCGCAGGCCGAAGCCCGCATTGTTGACGAGGGTGTGGAGAACGACGCCGCGGGCCTCGATCGCCGCGACCAGCCCCTCCGCCCCGCCCGGGGCCGCGAGGTCGGCCGGTACCACGACGGTCGGGACGGGAAGCTCGCCCGCCAGCGCCTCCAGGCGCTCGGAGCGCCGGGCACTCAGCACCAGCGGGCGCCCCTCCCCCGCGAAGGCGCGGGCGAGCTCGGCGCCGATCCCGCTCGACGCGCCGGTGACCAGCGTCCAGCGCGCATCTGGCCCCGTCTGCCCTGCCGTCATGTCCCGGTTCCCGGTCACGCCCTTCCCCTGATCTGCACGCCTATGCTAAGGGCGCCCAACGCAATCCCCGCCGCTTCCGGACGTTCCGCTCCCGCCTCGACGCCACGCGCCCCGAGGACGGGCCTCAGGAACGAGGCAGCGCGCCGCACGAGTCTGAAGCGTCCGATGCCCAAGCGCACCGATCTCTCCTCCATCCTCATCATCGGCGCGGGCCCGATCGTCATCGGCCAGGCATGCGAGTTCGACTATTCCGGCACGCAGGCCTGCAAGGCCCTGCGCGAGGAAGGGTACCGGATCATCCTGGTCAACTCGAATCCGGCCACGATCATGACCGATCCGGATCTCGCCGACGCGACCTACGTCGAGCCGATCACCCCGGAGATCGTCGCCCGCATCATCGAGAAGGAGCGGCCCGACGCGCTCCTGCCGACCATGGGCGGCCAGACCGCGCTGAACTGCGCCCTCTCGCTCAAGCGGATGGGCGTGCTGGAGAAGTTCGGCGTCCAGATGATCGGCGCCACCGCCGAGGCGATCGACAAGGCGGAGGATCGCAGCCTCTTCCGCGACGCGATGACGAAGATCGGGCTCGAGACCCCGAAATCGGCGCTCGCCAACGCCTCGGCCGCCAAGAAGGCGGACCGGGAGAAGTACCTCGCCGAGGTGGCCCGCATCGAGGCCGCGGAGTCCGATCCGGACGCCCGCAAGACGGCGCTCGCCGCCTTCGAGAAGAAGTGGGCGAGCGGAGAGAACGACCGGCGCAAGCGCTACGGCGAGCATGCGCTCGGCCAGGCGCTCGTCGCGCTGGCCGAGGTCGGCCTGCCGGCGATCATCCGGCCGTCTTTCACCATGGGCGGCACCGGCGGCGGCATCGCCTACAACCGGGAAGAATTCCTCGACATCGTCGAGCGCGGCATCGACGCCTCGCCGACCAACGAGGTCCTGATCGAGGAATCCGTCCTCGGCTGGAAGGAATACGAGATGGAGGTCGTCCGCGATCGTGCGGATAACTGCATCATCGTCTGCTCGATCGAGAACGTGGACCCGATGGGCGTCCACACCGGCGACTCGATCACCGTGGCGCCTGCGCTGACGCTGACCGACAAGGAATACCAGCGCATGCGCGATGCCTCGCTCGCGGTGCTCCGCGAGATCGGCGTCGAGACCGGCGGCTCGAACGTGCAGTTCGCCGTCGACCCGGCCACCGGCCGGATGATCGTGATCGAGATGAACCCGCGGGTCTCGCGCTCCTCGGCGCTGGCCTCGAAGGCGACCGGCTTCCCGATCGCCAAGGTCGCGGCGAAGCTCGCCGTCGGCTACACCCTCGACGAGATCGCCAACGACATCACGGGTGGGGCGACGCCCGCCTCGTTCGAGCCGACGATCGACTACGTCGTCACCAAGATCCCGCGCTTCGCCTTCGAGAAGTTCCCGGGCGCCGAGCCGACGCTGACCACCGCCATGAAGTCGGTCGGCGAGGCGATGGCGATCGGCCGGACCTTCGCGGAGTCGCTCCAGAAGGCCCTGCGCTCGCTCGAGACGGGGCTCACCGGCCTCGACGACATCGAGATCGAGGGCTTAGGCAAGGGCGACGACCGCAACGCCATCAAGGCGGCGATCGGCACCCCGACCCCGGATCGCCTGCTCAAGGTGGCGCAGGCGTTGCGCCTCGGCGTCAGCCACGAGGAGGTCCACGCCTCCTGCAAGATCGACCCGTGGTTCCTGGAGCAGCTCCAGGGCATCATCGACCTCGAGACCAAGGTGAAGCGCTTCGGCCTGCCGAAGACCGAGGGCGCCTTCCGCCAGCTCAAGGCGGCGGGCTTCTCGGACTCGCGCCTCGCGGTGCTCGCCGGCATGGACGAGGGGGCGGTGCGCGCCGCCCGCCGGGCGCTGTCGGTGCGCCCGGTCTTCAAGCGGATCGACACCTGCGCGGCCGAGTTCAAGTCGCCGACCGCCTACATGTACTCGACCTACGTCGCGCCCTTCGCGGGCACTGTCGCCGACGAGGCCCAGCCCACGGACGCCAAGAAGGTCATCATCCTCGGCGGCGGCCCGAACCGGATCGGCCAGGGCATCGAGTTCGACTATTGCTGCTGCCACGCCTGCTTCGCGCTGACCGACGCGGGCTACGAGACCATCATGGTCAACTGCAACCCGGAGACGGTGTCGACCGACTACGACACCTCGGACCGGCTCTACTTCGAGCCGCTGACCGCCGAGGACGTGCTGGAGATCATCGAGACCGAGCGCCAGGCCGGCACGCTGCACGGCGTGATCGTGCAGTTCGGCGGCCAGACCCCGCTGAAGCTGGCGCGTGCGCTCGAGGAGGCCGGCGTGCCGATCCTCGGCACCTCGCCGGACGCGATCGACCTCGCCGAGGACCGCGACCGCTTCAAGCGCCTGCTCGACAAGCTGCACATGAAGCAGCCCAAGAACGGCATCGCCTACTCGGTGGAGCAGAGCCGGCTGATCGCCGCCGATCTCGGCCTGCCCTTCGTGGTGCGGCCGTCCTACGTGCTCGGCGGGCGGGCGATGGCGATCATCCGCGACGAGACTCAGTTCGCCGACTACCTGCTCGACACCCTGCCGAGCCTGATCCCGTCGGACGTCAAGGCGCGCTACCCCAACGACAAGACCGGCCAGATCAACACGGTGCTGGGCAAGAACCCGCTCCTGTTCGACCGCTACCTGTCGGACGCGATCGAGGTCGACGTCGATGCGGTCTCGGACGGCAAGGACGTCTACATCGCCGGCATCATGGAGCACATCGAGGAGGCGGGCATCCATTCGGGCGATTCCGCCTGTTCGCTGCCGCCGCGCTCGCTGTCGCCGGAGACCATCGCCGAATTGGAGCGTCAGACCCGCGGGCTGGCGCTGGCGCTGGAGGTCGGCGGCCTGATGAACGTGCAGTACGCGATCAAGGACGGGGTGATCTACGTCCTCGAGGTCAACCCGCGCGCCTCGCGCACCGTGCCGTTCGTCGCCAAGGTGATCGGCGAGCCGATCGCCAAGATCGCCGCCCGGGTGATGGCCGGCGAGCCCCTGGCCTCCTTCGGCCTCAAGCCCAAGACGCTGCCGCACATCGCCGTGAAGGAAGCGGTCTTTCCCTTCGCCCGCTTCCCCGGGGTCGACGTGCTGCTCGGACCGGAGATGCGCTCGACCGGCGAGGTGATCGGCCTCGACCGCGGCTTCGGCGTCGCCTTCGCCAAGAGCCAGCTCGGTTCCGGCACCCAGGTGCCGAAGAGCGGCACGGTCTTCGTCTCGGTGCGCGACGACGACAAGGCGCGCATCCTGCCGGCGATGAAGCTGCTCGCCGAGCTCGGCTTCACGGTGCTCGCCACCGCCGGCACGCAACGCTACCTCGTCGACAACGGCGTCGCCTGCACCCGCATCAACAAGGTGCTGGAGGGCCGCCCGCACGTGGTCGACGCGATCAAGAACGGCGACATCCACCTGGTGTTCAACACCACGGAAGGCGCGGGCGCGCTGTCCGACTCGCGGTCGCTGCGCCGGGCCGCCCTCTTGCATAAAGTGCCGTACTACACCACTCTCGCCGGAGCGATGGCGGCCGCAGAGGGGATCAAGGCCTATCTCGAGGGTGATCTCGAGGTCCGGGCTCTGCAGGAATATTTCGCGGCTTAAGTCGTAACGCCGCGGACGAGCCCTATCTCATCCCCTCGCGCCCGCGCGAGACATTCGGAAACAGGCCCGGTCGGGAGGCTCACCCTCCCGCCGGGCCGATTATTTGTGACGCGAGACGACGACGATGGACAAGGTTCCGATCACGGTACGGGGATTCGCGGCGCTCGAGGCGGAGCTGAAGCGCCGTCAGCAGGAGGAGCGTCCGCGGATCATCCAGGCGATCGCGGAGGCCCGCGCGCTCGGCGACCTGTCGGAGAATGCCGAGTACCACGCCGCCAAGGAAGCGCAGTCCCACAACGAGGGCCGGGTGCTGGAGCTGGAGAGCCTGATCTCCCGCGCCGAGGTCATCGACGTGTCGAAGCTCTCGGGCACGAAGGTCAAGTTCGGTGCCACCGTCAAGCTGATCGACGAGGACACCGAGGAGGAGAAGACCTACCAGATCGTCGGCGAGCCCGAGGCCGACGTGCATGCCGGGCGGGTCTCGATCACCTCGCCGATCGCCCGCGCGCTGATCGGCAAGGGCGTCGGCGACACCGTCGAGGTCGTCACCCCGGGCGGCGGCAAGTCCTACGAGGTCGTCGGCATCCAGTTCGGCGCCTGAGGCCCCGAAGGCGGACGCCCGGAAGGGGGCCGACGGGCCGAGCCGCCCCGGCCGACCGGCGAAGCGTTGCCGGAGCGGCAGCCGGGGGCTATCTCGACCGTGACGAGGCGGCCCCGCCGGGCGCCGTGGAGACGAGGCCGATGCTGCGCTGGTGCAAATCCCTGCTCGCGGCCGCCCTGGTGGCGGCCGCCCTCCCCGCGGCCGCGCAGGACGCCACCCTTCCGCCGGCGACCCGCTTCTCGTCCATCCAGGTCGACGTCCGCCCCCTGCTCGCCACCGGCTTGAGCGTCTATGCCGAGGGGGTGCGCGGCGAGCTGCAGGCGGCGCTCGCGCAGGCCTTCGCCGGCCGGGTCGGCGGCCCCGGTCCGACGCTGGTGGTGCGGGTGACCGGCCTCTCGCTCAACCCCTATGCCGGAAGCGAGAACCGCGGCGGCCGGGGCGGCAACGCCACCAACACCGACTACCTCGAAGGCGAGGCCCTGGTGGTCGATCGCGCCGGCACCGTGCTGCTGCGCCACCCCCAGCTCTCGGCCACCAATGCCAGCTCCGGCGGCGCCTGGTACGATCCGGTCTCGGAGCGTCGCCGCGTCGCCTACATCGCCGGGCATTACGCGCAGTGGCTGCGGCGCGGGCTGGGGCTGGATTGAGGCTGCGCGGGCCCGTCCCGGATGGTGCCGGCCGCCCGGCGCGAGCCTGAAGGCGCAGGGACGGGACCGTGCGGCTTTGCCCCGTCGGGGGCGAATGGCGAGCGCCGGGCCGCCGCGAGGCTGCCACTGGCCCCCACCGCGCGTCCGCGCTAGCACGGGATCCCTCCCCTCAGCCGGAGCCTGCGCCTTGCCCGAGACCCGCCAGCCGCCGCCCCGCTTCAACGGCGCCCGCTACTGCCTGGAGGCCAATGCCCGGGAGCGCGGAGACAAGCCGGCACTGGTCATGGTGGGCGACGAAGGACACACCGACGTGATGACCTTCGCGGAGGTCGACCGCGCGGTGCGGGGCGTCGCGGCGGGCCTGCGCGGTCTCGGCCTGCCCGCGGGCGCCCGGGTGATGATCCGCATGGGCAACGACGCGGATTATGTCATCGTCTACTTCGCGGCGCTCGCCGCCGGACTGGTGGCACAACCCTCCTCGCCCCAGCTCACGGCCGGCGAGGCGGCGTTCCTGATGCAGGATTCCGGCGCCGCGGTGATCGCGGCGGCCGACGACTGCCCCCTCGACCCGGAGGTCTGCCGCGGCCGGATCGTGCTGCGGCGCGACGACATCGCCCGCCTGCGGGCCGGCCCGGCCCTCGAATCGTACGCCGACACCGCCGCCGACGACCCGGCGACGCTGGTCTACACCTCCGGCACCACCAGCCGGCCGAAGGGCGTGCTGCACGCCCACCGCACCCTGTGGGGCCGGCGGCCGATGCACGATTTCTGGCTCGGCCTGCGCGAGGACGACGTGGTGCTGCATGCCGGCACCATGAACTGGACCTACACGCTCGGCGTCGGCATCCAGGATCCCTGGGCGCGGGGCGCCACGACGGTGCTCTACAACGGCAGGCGCGACCCGGCCTTATGGCCGGCGCTGATCGCCCGCCACCGCGCCACCCTGTTCGCGGCGGTGCCGAGCCTTTACCGCCAGGTCCTCAAATACGCCGATCTCGCCGCCCACGACCTCTCCTCGCTGCGCCACGGCATCACCGCGGGCGAGGCGCTCTCGCCCCAGCTCCTCGCCGAGTGGCGGGCGGCGACCGGCACGCCGCTCTACGAGGCGCTGGGCATGAGCGAGATCTCGACCTACGTCTCGACGAGCCCGCTGACCCCGATCAAGCCCGGCTCGCCGGGCAAGCCGCAGCCGGGGCGCCGCGTCGCGATCCTGCCCGTCGAAGGCGCGCCCGAGCCGCTGCCGGCGGGCGAGGTCGGGCTTCTCGCCATCCACCGCTCCGACCCGGCCCTGATGCTCGGCTACTGGAACCGCCCCGAGGAAGAGGCGGCGGTGATGCGCGGCGAGTGGTTCACCGGCGGCGACCTCGCCTCGCTCGATTCCGACGGCTACGTGTGGTTCGAAGGCCGCAACGACGACATCATGAACGCCTTTGGCTACCGGGTGTCGCCGAACGAGGTCGAGAGCGTGCTCATCGGCCATCCCGACGTGCAGGAGGTCGCGGTGACCGAGTTGCCCGTCCGCGACGACGTCCGGGTGATCGCCGCCTTCGTGGTGCCGAAGGCCGGGGCGGAGCCGGCGCGCGACGCACTGATCGCCTGGTGCGGCGAGCGGCTCGCCGCCTACAAGTGCCCGCGGGAGGTGGTCTTCGTCGAGACGCTGCCGCGCACCCCCAACGGCAAGGTGCAGCGCAAGCGGCTGGCAGCGGCCTGACCGGTGCCGCGGCCGCCCTGCGCCGCGGCGCCCCCTCACCCCGCGACGGCCTTTCTCGGCGCCGCGCTGCGGGCCAGCACTACGAGCGCCCGCCCGGGCAGGTGGAGCGTGCCCCCGGCCTTCAGCGCCTCCCGGGCGACGGGCCGTCCGTCCATCGCCGTGGTGTCGAAGAGCGGCGTCCACGGCCCGCCGACGACCCGGGCGAGCTGGAAGTCGATCGCCGCCTCCCCCGCATTGGCCAGAACGAGGAGGCGGCGCCCGTCGGGCGCGTCGTTGCCGATCTGCATCCCGAAGGTCCGGCGCTCGGCGTCGCCCCAGGCGGCCTCGTCCATCTCGGCGCCGCAGGGCGAGAGCCAGTGCACGTCCTTCAGCCCCCCCGGCGCCACGGTCTCGCCGGTGAGGAACTTGCGCCGCCGCAGGGCCCGGTGGTCGCGGCGCAAGCCCAGCAGGTTGCGCACGAAGGCGGTCAGCGCCGGGTCGCCGCCGTCGTTCTCCCAGTCGACCCAGGACGTGGCGTTGTCCTGGCAATAGGCGTTGTTGTTGCCGCCCTGGCTGCGCGAGCGCTCGTCGCCCATCAGCAGCATCGGCACACCCTGCGCGATCAGGATCGTGGCGAGCAGGTTGCGCTTCTGGCGCGCGCGCAGGGCCAGGATGTCGGGATCGTCGGTCGGCCCCTCGACCCCGTAGTTGCGCGAGACGTTGTGGCCGTGGCCGTCGCGGTTGCCCTCGCCGTTGGCCTCGTTGTGCTTCTCCTCGTAGGCGACGACGTCCGCCAGCGTGTAGCCGTCGTGCGAGGTGATGAAGTTGATGCTGGCCGACGGCCCGCGCCCGGAGGCGGAAAAGATCTCCTTGGAGCCCGTCAGCCCCTGCGTCAGCTTCGGCAGCTGGCCGGCATCGCCCCGCCAGAAGCCCCGGGCGGCGTCGCGGAACTGGTCGTTCCAGTCGCTCCAGCCGACCGGGAAGCCGCCGAGCTGGTAGCCGCCCATGCCGACGTCCCACGGCTCGGCGATGAGCTTGACCCGCGACAGGACCGGGTCCTGGGCCATCGCCTGCAGCACCGCGGCCCGGGGGGTGAAGTCGTGCGGCGAGCGGGCGAGGCTCGAGGCGAGGTCGAAGCGGAACCCGTCGATCCGGTAGGCCTCGACCCAGTGGCGCAGGGAATCGAGCACCATCTGCATCACCCGCGGCACCGCGACGTCGAGGGTGTTGCCGCAGCCGGTGCAGTCGATGTCGCGGCGCGGGTCGTCGGGGTTCAGCTTGTAGTAGCTCGCATTGTCGATGCCGCGGAACGACAGGCTCGGCCCGGTATGGTCGCCCTCGCAGGTGTGGTTGTAGACCACGTCCATCAGCACCTCGATGCCGGCGGCGTGGAGCTGGCGGATCGCGGCCTTCAGGCCGGCGGCCCCGGTGGCGCCGTAGAAGCGCGGCTCGGGCGCGAAGTAGTTGAGCGGCGAGTAGCCCCAGAAGTTGGTCAGGTCCTTCTCGACCAGGAAGCGGTCGTCGACGAAGGCCTGGATCGGCAGGAGCTCGACCGCGGTGACGCCGAGGCGCACGAGATGGTCGACGATCGCCGGGTGGCCGAGCGCCGCGTAGGAGCCGCGCCAGGGCAGCGGCACGCCCGGATGGGTCTGGGTCAGGGCCCGGACATGGGCCTCATAGATCACGCTGTCGACCAGCGGATGGCGCAGCGGCGGGTCGTCGTGGACCGGCGCCTCGGGCGCGGTGACGATCCCCTTCGGCATCATCGGGGCGCTGTCGCGCCGGTCGAGCACGTCCTCGCGGTGGCTGCCGCGGCGAAACGGGTAGAGCGCGTCGTGCCAGCGCACCCGCCCGTGGATCTCGCGGGCGTAGGGGTCGAGGAGGAGCTTGTGCGGGTTGAAGCGATGGCCGCGTGCCGGCTCCCAGGGACCGTAGACCCGGTAGCCGTAGAGCTGGCCCGGCAGCACGCCCGAGAGATGGCCGTGCCAGACGTCGTCGGTGCGGCGCGGCAGGCGGACCACGTCGGTCTGGACCCGGCCCGTCGGGTCGAACAGGCACAGATCCACCGCCGTGGCGAGGGCGGAGAACAGCGCGAAATTGACCCCGCGCCCGTCGAAATGGGCGCCGAGCGGCGCCGGTGCGCCGTCATCGAGTGCGATCATCCGGTCCGTCTTTTCCTCGGGCGCGAGCCTGTCTCGCCCCGACCATGCCCGTGGAGCGGCCGGCTGCCAAGCTGACGCCGGGCCCCGCTCTGCCTCGGCGCCCTCAGGCCGCCGCGCTCGCCGGCTCGCGGGAGACCAGGGCCACCGCCTCGCGCAGGGTGTGAAGGCCGGCATCCGGCCGGGTGCCGGCGACCGAGAGGTGGCGGCGATAGGGCCGCGCGCCGGGCCGGCCGTTGAACAGGCCGAGCATGTGGCGGGTCATGGCGTGCAGGCGCAGGCCCTCCTGGAGCCGCGCCACGATGTAGGGCTCGTAGGCCTCGATCGCCGCGAACGGGTCGGCCACCGGTGCCGGCTCGCCGAACAGCACGGGATCGACGCCGAGGAGCAGGGCCGGCTCGGCATAGGCCGCGCGACCGAGCATCACCCCGTCGAGGGCGATCCCGTCCCGCGGCGCGAGTTCGGCCGTCGCGGTCGCCAGGTCCTGCAGGCCGCCGTTGAGGGCGACCGGGAGGTCGGGATTGGCGGCCTTGAGCCGGTGGACCCGGCCGTAATCGAGGGGCGGGATGTCCCGGTTCTCCTTGGGCGACAGGCCCTTGAGCCAGGCTTTGCGGGCATGCACGACCAGCGCGTCGACGCCGGCCGCCCGCACCGACGCGGTCAGCGCGTCGAGTGCGGCTTCCGGATCCTGGTCGTCGACCCCGATGCGGCACTTCACCGTGACCGGCACCGAGACCGCCGCCTTCATGGCCGCCACGCACTCGCCGACGAGGGCCGGCTCGCGCATCAGGCAGGCGCCGAAGCGCCCGTCCTGCACCCGATCGGAGGGGCAGCCGACATTGAGGTTCACCTCGCGGTAGCCGAAATCTTGCGCGATGCTGGCCGCCGCCGCAAGGTCAGCGGGATCGGACCCGCCGAGCTGGATCGCCACCGGATGCTCGGCCGCATCGAACCCGATCAGCCGCTCCCGCGGCCCGTGCAGCACCGCCCCGGTCGTCACCATCTCGGTGTAGAGGAGCGCGCGGGCCGAGAGGGTGCGGTGGAACGCCCGGCAGTGGCGGTCGGTCCAGTCCATCATGGGTGCTATAGAAAATCGCCAAGCGCTGAAATTGCTCGTTTTTTCAACCATGGCAGGCACCTGCTGAACTCCTCATGCTGTACGATTTGAGGCCGTTTCCGGCGTTTTGAGCCGTTTTGTTGTCGAAAGTACAGCAATGCTGTACGTTCGGGACCCATGCTGTACCGCGCATGGGGGCATCGTGGGAACCATCGTCGAACGCAAGCGCAAGGACGGGTCTGTCGGGTACCACGCTCAGGTGGTGATCAGGCAGGATGGCGCCACCCATCGCGAGACGAAGACGTTCGATCGCAAAGCGGCGGCCAACTCGTGGATCGCGAAGCGAGAACGCGAACTTTCCGCGCCCGGAGCGGTGTCGGGCAAGAAGGCCGAGGACCCGACGCTGGGCGCGGCGATCGACCGGTACGTGGCCGAGAGCCGCCGGGCGCTGGGCCGCACCAAAGCCCAGGTGCTGAAGACGATCAAGACGTTCGACATCGCGGACAAGCCCTGCTCGACCATCACCAGCGCCGACGTCGTCGCCTTCGCCACCGAACTCTCCGCCGGACGGCAGCCGCAGACCGTCGCGAACTACCTCGCCCACCTCGGGAGCGTGTTCTCGATCGCACAGGCGGCTTGGGGCTATCAGCTCGACCCCGCGAGCATGCAGGACGCCCGGAAGGTCACGTCCAAGCTGGGTCTTGTTGCCAAGTCGAGGATGCGCAGCCGCCGGCCAACGCTCGGCGAACTCGACACGCTGATGGAGCACTTTGGCGGAGTCCGACACCGGCGGCCTGGCAGTGTGCCTATGCAGGCGATCGTAGCCTTTGCCCTCTTCTCGACTCGACGCCAGGAAGAGATCACCCGCATCGCGTGGGTCGACCTCGACGAGGAGGGATCGCGCGTACTCGTCCGGGACATGAAGAACCCCGGGCAGAAGATCGGGAACGACGTCTGGTGCGAATTACCGCCGGAGGCGCTTCGGATCATCCAGGCGCAGCCGCGCGCCGCCGAAGCGATTTTCCCCTACACCACGGACGCGATCTCGGCCGCTTTCACCCGGGCCTGCGCCTTTCTGGGGATCGACGACCTCACATTCCACGACCTACGCCACGAGGGTGTCTCACGGTTGTTCGAGTTAGGACGGACGGTACCACTGGCGGCATCGGTTTCAGGCCATAAAAGCTGGTCATCACTTCAGCGATACACACACATCCGGCAGGGCGGGGATAAATATGATGGCTGGCGCTGGCTAGCTTCGGTCGCGCCGAGGGATTCAGATGTGTAGACATGTCCGTCTCGCCCAAGGTATGCTGCCGCCACGATCATACTAGCGTGAAATCCATGCGCATATTTCCAATGTTGGTCGCTGTCTGCGCGAGCATGCTGATCTCGACAGGGACATGCCTATCTGCGTCACAAGATAATATTCCAGATCTAATCCAATCCATCATCGCAAGCGTCTCGTCCGAAGATGGTACGATATCAAATACTATGATTGATAGACCGACGCAGAAAGCGCTAAGGAAAATCAAAGCTAAAATCGATCGTCGGACGAAGACTTCAATTACTGCAGCTCGAGATGTAAAAGAAGTTTATGTACGCCTATCTCCAGGTAGAAATTGGAACATCGTCAGTGCCATAGCAAAGCACGATAATGGTCAATCCGATTGGAAATTTTATCAGAATAAAAAAAATGGTATAATTCTGCGCGCTGAATTATTAGAATTTACTCTGAAAAAGCTGCCGGAGCAGATTCGTGTAAAGGTTCGTCAAGTCAGCCGTAAAACTAAATCCGATTACAAAGAGGCAATGGATAGCCCTGATGTCATCGACTATGACAAGCCCATTCGGCATAAAAACGGCTATACAAGCAGGAACTATCAGTATGCCCCGCCATCAGACTCTATCAAGCACATAGGTGCGCCATCCAAACGCGGGAAAGAAAGCGCTAGTATCGGAACGAAAATCGATGATAGCGCATCAACAAAGGAAAAAAAGCGGCAAAAAGAGTATGCCGATTTTTTAGCCGGTGCTCAAAAGCCCAAAATAGATATAAAAGTCGGTTCCGCACCGCTTCCTCCTCAAGCCTTAGCGTATGCTCCTGATGAGACAATAGATACATCTACAGGGCAATCTCAGCGCATTATAGAGATACCCTTTGTCACGACGCGCGAACGCGCTCCTACCAAATCAGATGCCTATTTTAGCGGCAGTAGAGGTAAAGATAATATATATGGCTTAGCACGAGTACGCATTCCAGAAGATCATAAAATCGGCAAGGTTGAACTTCCGTCATACTTTTCCATATTTGGCATAAATCTCCGTAACGAAGAATTAGATGAACGTAAGCACTTCTCATTGAAATCAGTCTACGACGTTCCAATAAGCGAATTCGATAAATATGTTAACAATAAATTATTCGAAAAACCGGGCGGAAACGCACTTGTATTTGTGCATGGATTCAATACAGATTTTCGGTCTGCTATATATAGGACTGCACAAATTGCATGGGACGTTCACCCAGATGGACTCGTGTTTCTGTTTTCTTGGCCGTCAAATGGGCAAACGACTGACTATCTCTATGATAAGGACAGCGCTTATGGTGCGCGCGATGCTTTTATCCAATTTCTGAGACACCTGCGTAACGATCTTAAAATCGATAACATCAATGTAATTGCACATTCTATGGGAAATGTTGTTGTTCTTGATGCATTAGCAAATTATTCACTATCGCACGAGTCGCTGCACATCGATAATCTCATTATGGCCGCGCCAGATATCGATAAAGACCAATTCATATCGCTCGTTCCGAAGGCAAAAAGCATTGTCTCGAAGATGACTCTATACGCCTCCTCTTCCGATAGGGCACTTACCTTGTCTAAAATGCTCACTAGAGGGATCGCAAGAGCAGGAGATATAATAGACGACAAACCAATTATACTTCCAGGCCTAGAGTCAATCGATGTGACCGCTATAGGGGAAGAATTTTTAGGACTGAATCATAATACTTTTGCTTCAACGAGATCAGTCATGAATGATATTGGACTTCTGCTGAGGGGCCTATCAAGCCCCAGACTTAGTGAAGTGCGCGGCATGCCTCTTAACGTACCACCACCTCAGTTTTTTCGATTCATGAGATAGTAATTAGCCACAGAGTTGACGACACTCCTTGCGCGCAGCTTCAGCCCGGTCATCGACCCAGCGCGCTAGGTCGTTGAGGTGCACGCCCTTAGCCGATTTCTGACTCTCCTCAATGCGGACCAGCGGCAGCGCGATCTCGCCGGCCGAGATTTTCCGGATCAGCTTCTCGGGCGTGAGGTGTGAGAAGTAGTCCTGGCACACGAGGCTGATCGGGATCACGGCCGCGCCGCCGTACTGCGCCAGCAGGAGGAACGACGTGTTCATGGGCTCGGTCCTTGCCGTGGGTTGGATGATGCGTGGGTTAGGAGTTCTCGGCATCTACCCCTCCTCTTGTTCTGTGGCCGAGGCGGTGGGGCGGGGGCCTCGCCACTCAATGAGCGGCATTTCGAGCGGCACGCAGCTGGGGCCGCGGGCCAACGGGTGGATCGGCGCGCCATCGCCGGTCAGAGCGAAGGCGTGCAGCGGGTGGATGCGGTTGAGCGACAGCGCCGCGATCACTCCGGCGTGGAGCCCAGGCGCGAGCAGGTTGCCCCAGGCGACGATCCGCACGTCAGTCGGCCCGAGCCATGCAATCTCGGGCTTCGGGGTAGCTGGTTGGCCTGGGTGGACCTCGGCGAGGATCAGCGCGGCGATCGGGCGGCGGTTCGTCACTGCGCCCTCGCCGATGAAAAGACGTGTGCGGACGCTTGCGGAATCAGGGATACAAGCTGCTGATCTGACGCAGCTTTTTCCGGCAAGCGACCCGAAATCAGAGCAGTGGAATCACTGCCGCGCAGGGCGGCCGCGAGGTGCTGCAGGTACTGTCCGCCCGCGCACATCGGCTCGAACTCCTCGCTCTCCCGGGCGTAGAACTCGGCCAGGGCGGACAGTCCGGCCCGCGTGGTCGGCAGGATAGTGGTCAGCGTCTGGAAGGCCGCCGAACTCGCATCGGCCGCGGCGTTGGCGCGGCCCACCTGCCCTTCGTCGTTCTCGTCGAGGCCAGACAGCGCCGCGGTATGGGCCGCCTCCGCGGTCTCGGCCATGGCGATGGCCCGGTGGATCGGATCATGGCCCACCGCCGGCCAGCACGTGCAAGCGAGTACCGTGAGATCTGCGACGCGGACCTGCGCGGCCCCGTAGGTCGGCTGGTGGGCCTGCGCGAACTCGGCCTCGTCCGCGAGCCACCAGCGCAAGTGCTCGAGGAGCTTCACCGCACCAGCCGACGTGGTGCAGGCCGTCGTGACCAGGACGTCGCCGGCCTCGCGGTAGGCCTCCTCGGCGAGGATAGATGCCTCGCCGTCGGGCGCGACCTGGAACGCGTCGTAGGCGGCGCGGTGGGTGGCGATGCCTACGAGGACGGGATCGGGCTCGGTCATGCCGATCCTCCCGCCGCCATGCCGTCCACGAACAGGTCGGGCTTCATCTCGGCCGCGCGTGCCCAGACCTCCGTCACGACCTCGTGGCTGAGGAGTTCCTGGGCGGCGAGGATGAAGGCGCGGCGCCGGCCGTCCTTGGCGGAAGAGGCGGCCAGGGTGTCGGCGGCATGCGCCTGGTCCCGCTCGGCTCGCCGGAGGGTGCCGATCCGCTCCTGCAGCCGCGGGCGGATGCGACGCTTGCGCTTGTGCGCGGTGGTGGCGCGTCGGCGCCACTCCGGGTCCGCGCCGCGCAGGTCGGCGGCGGACAGCTGATCCTCGATCCGGGCGATCTCGCCGTCGAGGACCGCCAGCAGCTGGCGCCCCTCCTCGGCGGTCGGGATGTCGTCGAGGTGGATAGCGCGTCCATCGATCAGCAGAACGTCGATCCCGACGAGGCCGCGGGTGGGAGGAATGCGACCGATCGCGTTCATGCCCGCGCCTCCACCAGGAAGTCGGCATCGTCCGGCGCGGCCTTGCCGGACTGAGCCCAGGCGGGCAGCGATCCGCTGCCGGTCCAGGCCGCCCGATCGCGGTCATCGTGATCCGGCTCGTCGCCGAAACCGGTGAACCCCGGCGGCAGGCTCTCCCCGGTGGCGCCCAGGATCGCGCGGGCCGCAAGGGTCAGATACAGGCCCGCGTCGCTGTCGGCGGCGAGCCCCTCGGCCGCTATCGCCATCGCCAGGCCGGTGACGCGCAGACCGTCCGGGGTGACCGGGGCCGGCAGGGCGAGGATGCGCAGGACTTCTTCGCGCCGCGCCTCGTTCACCGCCAGGGCGGATTTGTGGGCGGAGACGGAGGGATTCGAACCCCCTTCGATCGGCCGGGCAGCCACGAACCAGGCATAGGCGGTCAGGAGACGATGCCGGCAGGCGACGTGCGGGTCGGTGATGTGGGTGGTGATCACGACAGCACCCCTTCGTTCGAGATGGTCAGGCGTCCGGTGCGGTAGTCCTCGACCCAGGCCGGGTTCTCGCCGGCCGGGCCGAACAGCGCCGGCAGGGCGGCGGTCACGTCGTCGTAGATCCGGTTCAGCAGGCCCTCGGCCCGCTCGATGGCCGCGCTGCGCTGATCGTCGTCGGTCAGCACGCGGTCCTCCTCCGCGTAGGCGGCACCCGAGAGGAGGTCCTGGAACACGAGGTCGATCAGCGTGGTGCCGAGGGCGTCCCGCGTCTCGCGAGGAAGGCCGGCCCAGGCCGTGGCCGGGTGGAGTGTGATTAGGCGTGGAATAAGGACCCCGTTTCCGGGGTGATCGGCGTCCAAACGGGACCCCCAGGATACTTCATCCAGACTGCCTCCCGCATTCGGAACGGGAGGCTCGCGGAGGATGTTGGTCGT
>NZ_JAZFXT010000055.1:0-54584 GCF_036448855.1 Methylobacterium ajmalii | reverse complement strand
GACGGTCGGGACGAGAGGAGCGCAGGGTCTCTCCTCTCCCCCGCGGGCGGGAGAAGAGGCGGTTCAGTGCACCTCACAAAACTCCCGCCGCAATGTCGCTGCCACAGCAAGCCGAGGCGGTGATCGGCAGTTTTGTGAGAGACACTAAGGCCCCTCCCCGTGCGTCCGGCCGTGACCGTCCCGCAGGGCCCGCACCAGGGCCTCGGCCTCGCCGCTCTGGAGCAGCGGCACCAGGGCCCGGACCCGCTCCGGCGGCAGGTCCCACCAGGCGGTCTCGACAAGCGCCGCCACGATGTCGGGCGGGAAGCGGTGGCGGATCACCCGGGCGGGGTTGCCGGCGACGACGGCGAAGGGCGGCACGTCCCGGGTCACGACCGCGTGGGCCGCCACCACGGCACCGGGACCGATCGCGACCCCCGACAGGATCAGGCAGCCCGAGCCGAGCCAGACGTCGGCCCCGATCGTCACGTCGCCCCGGGAGGCGTGGTAGTCCTCCGGCGCGTCGAGGTCCGGCCACAGGCCCTTCATCGCGGCGAACGGATAGGTCGAGACCCAATCGGTGCGGTGGTTGCCGCCGAGCAGGATCTCGACCTTGTCGGCGATGGAGCAGTAGGGACCGATCGTCAGTCGCGCGCCGGCTTCCGGGAAGCGAACCTTCGGCCTGCCGTAGGAGTACGGCGCCACCCGGAAGCCGTGCCGGGCCGCGAGCTTGGCCAGATGCAATCGCGTCTCGTTGTGAGGGTTGCGCCCCTGCCGCAGGCGGTGCAGGAAACCCCTCACCCGCGTGCTCGCTTGCGAGTCGCGGGCGGGATGGCAAGCCCGACTTTTCGGGCGATCCGGGGAGAGAGCGCGGTGAGCAGCAACATTTCGGACGATCTGAAGAGCGGCGCGCTGTTCTACCACCGTCATCCGCGGCCCGGGAAGCTGGAGATCCAGCCGACGAAGCCGCTCGGCAACCAGCGCGACCTGGCGCTGGCCTACTCCCCCGGCGTCGCCGCCGCCTGCGAGGCGATCGCCGCCGACCCGGAGGAGGCCGCGAACCTGACCGCGCGCCAGAACCTCGTCGCGGTGATCTCGAACGGCACCGCGGTGCTGGGCCTCGGCGATATCGGCCCGCTCGCCTCCAAGCCCGTGATGGAGGGCAAGGCGGTCCTGTTCAAGAAGTTCGCCGGCATCGACGTCTTCGACATCGAGCTCAACGAGAAGAACGTCGACAAGCTCGTCGACGTGGTGGCGGCGCTCGAACCCACCTTCGGCGGCATCAACCTCGAGGACATCAAGGCGCCGGAGTGCTTCGAGGTCGAGGAGCGCTGCCGGGCCCGGATGAACATCCCGGTCTTCCACGACGACCAGCACGGCACCGCGATCATCGTCGCGGCGGCCGTCCTCAACGGCCTCGAATTCGCCGGCAAGACGATCTCGGACGTCAAGATCGTCACCTCGGGCGCGGGTGCGGCGGCGCTGGCCTGCCTCAACCAGCTCGTCTCGCTCGGCGCGCGCCGCGAGAACATCTTCGTCACCGACATCGAGGGCGTGGTCTACCGGGGCCGTGAGAAACTCATGGACCGCTGGAAGTCGGTCTACGCCCAGGAGACGCAGGCCCGCACGCTCGCCGAGGTGATCCCGGGCGCCGACGTCTTCCTCGGCCTCTCGGCCGGCGGCATGCTCAAGCCCGAGATGCTGGAGCGGATGGCCGAGAAGCCGCTGATCATGGCGCTCGCCAACCCCTATCCGGAGATCATGCCGAACCTCGCCGAGGAGAAGCGGCCGGACGCGATGATCTGCACCGGGCGCTCCGACTTCCCGAACCAGGTCAACAACGTCCTGTGCTTCCCCTACATCTTCCGGGGCGCGCTCGACGTCGGGGCGACCACGATCAACGAGGAGATGAAGGCGGCGGCCGTCAAGGCGATCGCCGGGCTCGCCCGCGAGACCCCGTCCGACGTCGTCGCCCGCGCCTATGGCGGCGAGGCGCGGCCCTTCGGCCCCCACTCGCTGATCCCGAGCCCGTTCGACCCGCGCCTGATCCTGCGCATCGCCCCGGCCGTCGCGCAGGCGGCGATGGATTCCGGCGTCGCCAAGCGGCCGCTGCCGGACGTGCAGGCCTATGCCGAGTCCCTCGACCGGTTCGTGCACCGCTCCGGCTTCATCATGAAGCCGGTCTTCACCGCGGCCAAGCAGGATCCCCGCCGGGTCGTCTACGCCGAGGGCGAGGACGAGCGGGTGCTGCGCGCCGTGCAGGCGATCGTCGAGGAGGGGCTGGCCAAACCCATCCTGATCGGCCGCCCGAACGTGATCGAGACCCGGCTCAAGCGCTTCGGCCTCGCGATCCAGCCCGGCCGCGACTTCGAGCTGATCAACCCCGACGACGATCCGCGCTACCGCACCTACGTCCAGACCTACATCGATCTGGCCGGACGCCGCGGCATCACGCCGGACGGCGCCCGCACACTGGTGCGCACCAACAACGCGGTGATCGGCGCGCTGGCCGTCCGCCGCGGCGAGGCCGACGCGCTGATCTGCGGCTTGGAGGGCCGCTTCGAGAGCAAGCTGCGGGTGATCCGCGACATCATCGGGCTCGCGCCGGGTGCCCGGGACTTCGCGGCGCTCAGCCTCATCGTCACCTCGAAGGGCGCCTATTTCCTGGCCGACACCCACGTGCGGCCCGATCCGAGCGCCGAGGAGATCGCCGACGTCGCCATCGCCTGCGGCGACACCGCCCGCCGCTTCGGCCTGTCGCCGAAGATCGCGCTGGTCAGCCACGCCGATTTCGGCTCGTTCGACACCGCCTCGTCGCGCAAGATGCGCCAGGCCCTGGCGCTCCTGCGCGAGCGCGCCCCCGACCTCGAGGTCGACGGCGAGATGGCGGCCGACACCGCCCTGTCGCAGGCGATCCGCGACAAGGTGCTGCCGGGCTCGCGCCTCAAGGGCGAGGCCAACGTGCTGATCATGCCGAACTTGGATGCGGCCAACATCGCGTTCCAGTTCTCGAAGACCCTGGCCGACGCCCTGCCGGTGGGCCCGCTGCTCCTCGGCCCGGCCAGGCCCGCCCACATCCTCACCCCCTCGGTGACGGCGCGCGGCATCGTCAACATCACGGCCGCGGCGGTGGTGGAAGCGCAGGGCCAGGAGGTGCTGACGCCCGAGGGCGACAGCGCGGCGGAGGCGGGGACGCCGCTGGTGTCGGCGTAAGTGGACGGGGGCGGCCCGGCGAGGTGATCGTCGGGCCGCCCACTGCGAAAAGCACATTCAAGAATGCCGATGGCGGAGCGACCGGCGACCGGGTCCGATGGTCTTTCCATCGCTGTCCGCACTCACGAGGCACCGGGCGAAGGTTCCGGTCCCGCCCCGCATCGGCTTACTCCAGCCCTTCCGCCGCACGGGCTCGGTGAACCGCCGGCCGCGCTCTCACCCGTCGATACCAGGTCCCGCGATGAGCGAGGCCGTCAGAGTGGAGGTCGGTGCGGTAGGTCGGCTCGAGCGACTCCGCTGCCCCTGTCGCACGAGGTAGGAGAGATAGGCGTCGGCCGCGGTGAACGTGTCGCCCGTCAGTGGGAATGCACCGGATCGATGGTCTCGGTCGTTTTGCGTGGATCGGGCGGCCAGCACCATGCGACGCTCCAGGGATCGAGGCCGACCCATGCGCAACATCGGCACTTGATGCGCTTGAGCCGATTGATCTAGCCGCGGCTCCGTCAGTGCGGCCCGGACAGCCGCGAGGTCCGCGTCCAATCCCGAGGCAAACGTCGCGATGGCAGGAGCGTTGCCGCTTCGGGCCTGAATGATTCAGGCGGCGAGGTCGGCTGGCGGCGTCCTGATCATCGGCGACGGTCCTGCCCGTCCAGGCGGCGCGCACGCGTGGGGTGAAGCGGCGAGCCAGACCCGCGACGGCCCGCGCGGTGATCGATGCGGGGGCGCGGCTTCCCGGCGGTGTCGCTGGGAGGCGACGCCGCGGCCCGAACCGCCCTCGCCCTGCGCCGGCCCTGCGGCGCGGCGCACGCTCCCTGCATCTCGCCACGGATATGACCTGGCGAAAACCGGCCCGAATCTTGATTGATCGTCGGACACGACCTCGGACAGGGGGCACACCGATGGACCCGACGACCCTTCTGGCTTTTGCTGCCGCCTTCCTGGTCTTCGCCGCCAGCCCCGGGCCCGACAACATGACACCATCGTCGCCCGCACCCTGTCGCATGGGCCCGCCGCCGGCATCGCCTACGGGCTCGGCATGGTGGCGGGCATTCTCGCCTTGCTGGTGCTCGCCGCCACCGGGCTGGCGGTCGTGGCCCGCGAGATGGGAACGGCGATGACGGTCCTGCGCTATGCCGGCGCCGCCTATCTGGTCTGGACCGGGATCCGGCTCTGGACGGCCGAGCCGGTGCTGCCGACGGAGCGCACGGACGGACGGCGGCCCGGCCTCGCGGCGAGCGTCCTGGCAGGCCTCGCCCTCAATCTCGGCAACCCGAAGATGCCGCTGTTCTACCTCGCCCTGCTGCCGAATGTCGTCGGCACCGTGCTCACGCCGCCCCAGGTCGGGCTCCTGGCGGCGGTGATCGTCGCGGTCGAGGCGCTGGTGATCGGCGCCCACGTCCTCCTCGCCGGCCGGCTGCGGCGCCTGCTCCGCACCCGCGCCGCGGTCCGGCGGGCCAACCGGGCCGCCGGCGGCGTGATGGTCGGGGCCGGCGTGGCGGTGGTCGCGGTGCGTTGACGCCCTGTCCTTTTTCGTCCGCTTCCGGTCCGGCGACGGCCTTTCGGGACCCGCGGCGGCGCCTATCCTGGCGCCGTCCCACCCGATAGGAAGACCGCCATGCCGGACACAGCGCTCCTCGTCATCGACGTCCAGGAATCCTTTCGTCACCGTCCCTACTGGGACGAGGCGGACCTCGTCCGCTTCCTCGACCGCCAGCAGGCCCTGATCGATGGCGCCGTGGCGCGAAACGTCCCCGTGGTGCAGATCTTCCACGTCGAGGACGAGGGACCGTTCTCCCTCGCCTCCGGCCATGTCCGCGCCCTCGAACCCTTGCGGATCGCCCCCGACGCGGTGTTCCACAAGCGCCGCCACTCTGCGCTCGTCGGCAGCGGGCTCGACGTCTGGCTGACCCGGACCGGGATCCGCCGGCTGATCGTCAGCGGCATCCGCACCGAGCAATGCTGCGAGACGACGACCCGCCACGCCTCCGACCTCGGCTACGGCGTCGATTACGTCGGGGAGGCGACGCTCACCTTCGCGATGACGGACGCCGCCGGGCGGCGCTGGAGCGCCGACGAGATCCGCGCCCGCACGGAACTGGTGCTGGCCGGGCGCTTCGCCCGCATCGCCACGGTCGAGGAGGCGCTCTCCGGACCGGCGCCCCGCCTCGCCGCGTGAGCGGGCCGGCCGAGATCGCGGTCGTGGTGGTGTGCCCGCCGCGCACCCTGCTCCTCGACGTGGCCGGTCCCGTCGAGGTCCTGCGCAAGGCCAACCTGATCCAGGACCGGGTCCGCTTTCGGGTCGATCATGTCGGGCCGTGCCCCGCGGTCACGAGCTCGATCGGGCTCGGGCTCTCGGGGCTCGAGCCCCTGCCCGCGCCGCTGCCGGAGGGCGCGACCGTGGTGCTCGCCGGCACGGCGGAACTGGTGCTGGGGGATTCCGACCCCCCGGGCGAGGACGAGCGGGCGGCGGAAGACGCGATCGTCGCCTGGCTGCGGGCCGAGGTGAGGCCCGGCCACCGCCTGGTCTCGATCTGCTCCCGCGCACTGCTGGCAGCCCGGGCCGGGCTCCTCGACGGGCATGACTGCACCACCCATCACGCCGCCTGCGCGGAGCTGGCCGCGCTCGCCCCCGCCGCCAGGGTGCTGGAGGACCGGCTGTTCGTCGAGGACCGCGAGCGGCTGACGAGTGCCGGCATCACCGCCGGCATCGACCTGATGCTCCACCTCGTGGCGCGCCTCGTCGATCCGGCCTGCGCCGCGGCGGTGGCGCGCTACCTCGTGGTCTACCTGCGCCGCGCCGGGCACGACCCGCAGGCCTCGCCCTGGCTCGAGGGCCGCAACCACCTCCACCCGGCGATCCACCGGGTGCAGGATGCGGTGAGCGCCGACCCGGCCCGGGCCTGGAGCCTGGAGACGCTCGCCGACCTCGCCGCCACCAGCCCGCGCCACCTCTCGCGGCTGTTCAACCGCCATGCCGGGATGAGCCTGCCGGCCTACGTCAACGGACTGCGGGTCGCGCTCGCCCGCGATCTCCTGGCCCGGACCCGCCTCGACATGGAGCGCGTCGCCGAGCGGGCGGGCTTCGCCTCGCCGCGCCAGCTCCGCCGCGCCTGGAGCCGGGTCAATGACGGCCCGCCGAGCGCGATCCGGGACGGGTGATATGGGGTCCGGAAGATTGCTTCCGGATCCCATATCACCAGCCGGCGCGGCGCTTGAGCGAAGCCGAAATCCGCATTGCGAAGCAATCGATCGGGTTTCGTATGACCGATCAGGCGAGCAGCGCGTCCCGGTCCAGCCCGAGGGCCGCCGCCACCTCGGTCAGGGCCCGGTGCTCGGAGGGGCTGATACCCTCGAAATCTGCGACGTCGGCAGCGATGAGGAAGACGCTCTGGCGCTGCTCGGCCGGGCGCTCGGCCAGGGCCTCGATGAAGTGAATGTTCTGCATCCGGCCGGCCCGGGTGCGGGCCCGCCCGATCGCGTCGTACAGCTCTTCCTCCAGCATCAGGCTGTCGTAGCCCTTCTCGAGGACGGGATCGGCCAGCATGCCCTTGAGCGCCGTCTCGAACTCGGCCCCAGCGACCTCGCCGTCGGCCACGATCACGTTGGCGCAGGCCGACACCGCCGCCTTCATCAGCGGCTCGTCGCCCGCATAGGCCGTCACCGTCTGCTTGAACCGGCCGAAGGCCGCCTGGACGAAGCTCATGGGTCTCCCTTTTCCGCGCATGGAACGCGGTCTCCTTACCAAGCGCGAGGGAGGGAGAAAATCGGCAGGCCGCCACACCTCGCCGGCGTCGCGTCACAGCTCCTGGCGCACCTGGGCGTGGGCGAGGAGCGCGAACAGGCCGGTGCCGCCGATCACGTTGCCGACGAGCGCCGGCAGGATCATGCCGCCGAAGACCTCGCCGGGGCCGGCCTCGCCGGCGCAGAGCAGCAGGAAGGCCTCCGCCGCCCCCGCCACCACGTGGGTGAAGTCGCCGAGCACGATCGCGAAGGTGAGGAGGAAGACGATCCAGACCTCTCCGCCGCTCGACGCCGCCCGCAGCCAGGCCACGGCCGCGATCAGGAAACCGGCCGGGATGCCCCGGAGCAGGAGATCCGATGGCGCCTTGTGCAGCAGGCTCTCGCGCGACACCGCCTGCATGGCGGCGAGCAGGTCCGGGCTCACCACGCCGCCCCAGGTCTCGATCGCCGCCGCCGCGCCGGCGCCGACGAGGTTGCCGAGGAGCACGATTCCCCAGAGCCGCGCCGTGCCGGCGAGCGCCCGGCCGCTCGGCCGGGTGACGAGGGGCAGCACCGTCACGATGGTCTGTTCGGTGAAGAGCTGCATCCGGCCGAGGATCACGATCAGGAAGCCGAGGGGATAGCCGAGCTGCGCCACCAGGGTGCGGCCCCCCATCCCGGCCGGCAGCTTGTGGTACAGCGCCCCTTGCGCGATCACCGAGGCCGTGATGGCGATGCCCGCCGCGACGCTCGACCAGAACAGCGAGCCGGCGGGACGCGCCAGCTCATCCTGCCCCTGCTTGCGCACCACCTCGTGGACGATCGTGGCGCGGGGCGCCGACCGGTCCTCGATCTCGTCGCGCTCGGCCGCGGCAAGATCCGGAGAATCCCGCTCCGGCGAGTCTCGCTCCGCACTGTCCCGCCCGGTCATGCCGTCGCCCCTCGCCCGCCAAGGGCTGCCTTGCCCGCGAAGGGCCGCCTTGCCCGACAAGGGCTGGAGCCGGATCGACGCACAACCTCGTCCCGCGTTCCGCGACCGGCCGACCCGTCGGTTGCGAGCCGCGCGGCGCGGGTGCTACCGATCGTCGAAACGGGATCAGCGGGAGGCCGGCATGGAGGCAGACGAGCGCCGGACGGGGCGGGCCGTCGCGCACCGGCCCTCCACCGAGCCGACCGTGCAGCCGTCCCGGCCGGCACCCGCGGCTGCCCCCACCCCGACCCGGCTAGGCGCACGCCTGCAGCGGGCCCACGCGATCGCGGATCTGCGCCGACAGGCCGCCCGGCGGCTGCCGAAGGCGGTGTTCGACTTCATCGACGGCGGCGCCGAGGACGAGCGGACCCTGCGCGACAACGTCGAGGCCTTCGACGACTGGATGCTGATGCCGCGGGTCGGGATCGACGTCGCCACCCGAGACCTGTCGCGCTCGATCCTCGGATACCGCGCGTCCCTGCCGATCATGATGGCGCCGACGGGGCTCGCCGGCTTCTTCTGGCCCGACGGCGAGGTCGCGGGCGCGCAAGCCGCCGCGCGGGCCGGCATCCCCTACTGCCTCTCGACCAACTCCGTCGGCTCGATCGAGCACGTCGCGGAGGGCGCCCCGGAGGGCGAGCGCTGGTTCCAGCTCTACTTCCTGCGCGACCGGGAGTGGATGCAGGCGCTCCTGCGCCGCGCGGCCGCCGCGCGCTACCGGGTGCTGTGCCTCACCGTCGACCTCGCGGTGCAGGGCCGGCGCGAGCGCGACCTGCGCAACGCCTTCACCATGCCGCTGAAACCGCGCCTCTCCATCGCCCTCGACCTCGCCCGGAGACCGGGCTGGCTCGCCGGGGCCGCCCGCTCGCGGCTCGGCTTCGGCAATTTCCAGGCCGGGGGCTTCCAGGCCGGCGGCGCCGCGGCGGGCCACGGCTTCACCAGCGTCGCCCAGCACGTCGCCTCGCTGTTCGACCCCTCCGCCAGCTGGGACGACATCGCGCGCATCCGCGACGCGTGGCGCGGCCCGATGGCGCTCAAGGGCCTGCTGCATCCGGCCGACGCCGCGCGGGCGGTGGCGCTCGGGATCGAAGCGGTGATTGTCTCCAACCACGGCGGCCGCCAGCTCGACGACGTGCCGGCGGCGATCCACGCCCTGCCCGGCGTCGCCGAGGCGGTGGCGGGCCGGGCCGAGGTGGTCCTCGACGGCGGCGTGCGCCGGGGCACCGACGTGATCAAGGCGCTGGCGCTCGGTGCCACCGCGTGCAGCCTGGGCCGTCCGTTCCTCTGGGGCCTCTCGGCCGGCGGCACCGAGGGCGTCTCCCGGGCGATCGAGATCGTCCGTGGCGAACTCGACAACGCGATGACCCTGCTCGGGACGCCGACGCTCGAGGCGATCACGCCGGACCACCTGCGGCCGCGGCGGGGCGGGTGGTGAGGCCGGCAAGACGGCCCCGGCAAGACGGCCCCCGGCGACCGGGCTGCCGCTCGTCCCGTTTCCGGGTCGGCGCCGAAGGGCGAGCCCTGCCTCGTCGGCATCGCGCAGCCTGGCACGGGCGACGCGGCGTTGCAGGGATGGCGACGAAGGGCAGCCGGCATCCCCGAGGGTCTGCCGGGCTTGGCCGAGGAAGGGTCGTTCGCCCCTGCAGCGGCGAGGCGCGGCCTCGTCCGAAATCCGGCCGATTGCGCCGCAATGCGGATCTCGGCGTCGCTCAAGCGCCGCGCCGGCCGACGATGCGAAGTCCGGAAGCAATCTGCCGGACGTCGCATCAGCTCACCCGGTCGAGCCCCTCCCCGGTCGCGGACACGACCTGGTTGCGACCGCCCGCCTTGGCCGCGTAGAGCGCCCCGTCGGCGCGGGCGAGCAGGCTCTCGAGGGTGTCGCCCTCGTTCCAGGCGGCGAGGCCGAGGCTGCAGGTGACCGGGATCGGGCCGCGCCGCCCCGGCACCCGCAGGCGGGCGCAGGCCGCCCGGATCCGCTCGGCCACCACCCCGGCGCCGCCGAGACCGTGGCCGGGCATCAGGACGGCGAATTCCTCGCCGCCGATCCGACCGGCGAGCGCCCCGGTCTCCTTGAGCACGTCGGCGACGGCGCGGATCACCCGGTCGCCGCCGTCGTGCCCGTGCCGGTCGTTGATCGCCTTGAAGCGGTCGATGTCGATCATCAAGGCGGTGAGGGGCTCGGGCGGCCCGCCCACCGCGAGGCAGGCCTTGGCCCGGCGCATGAAGCCGCCGCGGCCGAGGAGCTGGGTCAGCGAATCGATGTCGGCGTCGCGGATCAGCCGGCGCTGCAGGGTCAGGCTGCGCTCGATCACCCGCAGGCGCGCATGCAGCTCCGCCGCCTCCGGGGGCTTGGCGATGAAGTCGTCGGCGCCGCTGTCGAGAACCTCTCCGAGGCGCCGTCCGGCCCGGTCCGCCGACATCGCGATCACCGCGAGCGGACGCGTGGTGCCGGCGAGGGCGCGCAGCGACCAGCACAGTTCGAGCCCGCAGAGGGGCGCGACCTCGAGGCTGGTGATCACGCAGGCCACGTCCTCCTGGGCCGCGACATGGGCGAGCGCCTGGGCGGAATCGGAGAACGAATCGACCGCGTGCCCGGCATCCGCGACGAGTCGGGCGACGATCTTGCGGAGGGTCAGGCCGGGTTCGACGAGGACGATACGCATCGGGCCCCGCAGGGTGGATCCGGCCGCGCTGGCGCCCGGCCGCTGGACGGCAATCTCCGCCCGGCATGCATCAAAGGCGATAAAGACGAGTTAATTGCCGATCTGCCCGGCAGGTAGACAATGGCGTCATACCATGCCGAACGCGCTACATCGGGTTAGGCCGGTTTCCGGCTGCGGCTAAACCTGCCTCCACCATACAGCATATCCGTCGGCAGCGGCCGGGCGGGATCCGGCGGGGGAGAGGCCCGGCGGCGCGCGGGCCCGCGACGCTGGATTTCGCCGGCCAGATAGGGCATCGGGCGCAGCAACCCCCCTTTCGTGACACGGCGCCCCATGACCGAGACCACCCCGCTCCTGCAGGCCGCGCGCGCCAAGCTCGTCCTCGCCTCGGCCTCGCCCCGGCGCCTCGCGCTCCTGCAGCAGGCCGGGCTCGAGCCCGACGCCCTGCTGCCGGCCGATCTCGACGAGGCACCGCTCAAGGGCGAGAAGCCCCGCGACCTGGTGCGGCGGCTCGCCCGGTCCAAGCTCGACGTGGCCGCGGCCGCGGCGCGCGCCACGGGGGAGCTCGGCGAGAGCTACGTGGTGGCGGCCGACACGGTGGTGGCGGTGGGCCGGCGCATCCTGCCGAAGGCCGAGGTGACCGACGAGGCGGCGGAGTGCCTGCGGATGCTGTCGGGCCGCGCCCACCGGGTCTATACCGCGGTCTGCGTCGTCGGCCCGAAGGACCGGCCGCGGGAGCGCCTGGTCGAGACCCGGGTGCGGTTCAAGCGCCTGTCCTCCCGCGAGGTCGACGCCTATCTCGCCAGCGGCGAGTGGCGCGGCAAGGCCGGCGGCTACGCGATCCAGGGGCTGGCCGGCTCCTTCGTGGTCAAGCTCGTCGGCTCCTACAGCGCCGTGGTCGGCCTCCCGCTCTACGAGACGGTCGGCCTGCTCGAGGGCGAGGGCTACCCGGTCCGCGGCGCCTGGCGGGACGTGGGCTGAGACCCGGCACGAGCGGCAGGACAGGAGGCGCAACGATGACGATGCCCGACGACGACGCGCCGAAGCCGGCCTGCCCGATCTGCGGCAAGCCGGTCGTGCCGACCCACAAGCCGTTCTGCTCGAAGCGCTGCGCCGACGTCGACCTGCAGCGCTGGCTCGGCGGCCACTACGCGATCCCGGGCCGCGAGGACGACGCCCTCGGCCGGGACGACGGCTCGCACGAGGAGTGATACGCGATCCGGCGCGGCGCCTGAGCGACGACGACATCCGCATGGCCAAGCAATCCGTCGGATTTCGCACGAGGGATATCGCGGGAGTGATACTGCGGGAGAGCAGGGAACGGCCGGGGGCCTCCCCGGTTGACGGCGGCCTGCCACCCCAGCCCGCGAGGCCCTCCCGCCCATGTCGTCCGATTTCCCGAACCCGCTCACCAAGCATCCCCGCCCGCCCTTCGAGGCCCAGCCGCAGGGCTTTCCCGGCCTGACCGGACGGATGAAGCCGGAGCCCGACCACGGCGAGACGAGCTACCGGGGCGCCGGCAAGCTCACCGACAAGGCGGCGCTGATCACCGGGGGCGATTCCGGCATCGGCCGGGCGGTCGCCATCGCGTATGCCCGCGAGGGCGCCGACGTGGCGATCTCCTACCTGCCCTCCGAGCAGGGCGACGCCGAGGCCGTGGCGCAGTGGGTCGAGAAGGCGGGGCGCCGCGCCCTGCTGCTGCCGGGCGACCTGAAGGACCGCGCCTATGCCCGCGAGATCGTGGCCCGCACCGCCGAGACCTTCGGCCGCCTCGACGTGGTGGTGAACAACGGCGCCTTCCAGCAGCCGAACCAGGACCTGGCCTCGATCGACGAGGACGTGTTCGAGGAGCATTTCCGCACCAACGTCTTCGGGGCCTTCTCGGTCACCAAGGCGGCGATGGCGCACCTCAAGCCCGGTGCCTCGGTGATCTTCACCTCGTCGGTGAACTCCAAGCACCCGATGCCCTCGCTGCTGGCCTACAGCGCCACCAAGGGCGCGCTCAGCAACCTGGTGCTGAGCCTGTCCCAGCTCCTGGCCGAGAAGGGCGTGCGGGTGAACGGCGTGCTCCCGGGCCCGATCTGGACCCCGTTCATCCCGTCCGGGATGGAGCAGGATTCCGTCAAGTCGTTCGGCAGCCAGGTCCCGTTCGGGCGTCCGGGCCAGCCGGCGGAGCTCGCCTCGGCCTACGTCATGCTGGCCTCCGACGAGAGCAGCTACACCTCCGGGGCGCTGGTGACGGTGGCGGGGGCGATGCCGGTGCTGTGAACCTGCCGCCGACGGCGGTCGAAGAGCGGTTGCGGCATTTCGGCTGACCCCGGTCGAAAAGCGACATTCAAGCCAAATCACGACCTCGTCTTGAAGTGTTGGTCCATCGGCGATGGGCTAACCTCGACGGAGGGTTCCAGAAACCGACAGACCTGCTGGAGCCTTCCTTCGAGGTCGGTCGATCGAGATCGACTGACACCTCAGGATGAGGTCGATGGCTGGATGAAAAATCGTCGCGGCATCTGCCGCCGCCTTCGAACAGCCCGGCTCACCCCGTCCGGTCCGCCGTGTCGATGGTGATCCCGCCCCCGACCACGCGGGAGACGCAGGTGCAGAGCTGGGCGTCGGTCGCCTTCTGGGCATCGCTGAAGAAGACGTCGCGGTGGTCCACCGTGCCGTCGGCCTCCAGGATCTTCACCGTGCACAGGCCGCACTCGCCGCGCCGGCAATCGGAGATCATGCCGACGCCGGCCGCCTCCAGCGCCTCGAGCATCGTCTGGCCGCGGGCGACCACGATCTCCCTCGACAGGCGCGGGATGCGCACCGTGAACGGCTCGGCGGCGTGGCGCCCACCGGTGCCGAAGGTCTCGAAGCGCAGGGATTGCGCCGGCCGCCCCGCCGCCGCCCAGGCCGCGCGCGCCGCCTCCATCATCCCGAGCGGGCCGCAGAGATAGGCCTCGCCGCCCGGCGCCAGGGCGGCGATGGCGGCGGGGAGGTCGATCCGCCCGCCCTCGGCGTCGACGACGGTCTCAAGCCGGTCGCCGATCCGGGCGCGCAAGTCGTCGGCGAGCGCTAGGTCCTGCCGGGTCCGGGCAGCGTAGAGCAGGCGGAAGGGCGTGCCGGTCCGGTGCAGCGCCAGCGCCATGGCGTGGAGCGGCGTGATGCCGATGCCCCCGGCGACCAGCAGGTAGCCGGGCCGGCCGTGGGTGAGGGCGAAGTGGTTGCGGGGCCCCGCGATGCCGAGCCGGGCGCCGGGTGCGAGCCCGTGCATGTAGGCCGAGCCGCCGCGGCTGTCGGGCAGCCGCTTCACGGCGATGCGGTAGACCCCGTCCGCCCCGGAATCGAGCAGCGAGTAGGAGCGGGTGTCCGGCCGCTCGCCGATCATCACCGCCACCCCGAGATGGCTGCCGGGCGCGGCCGGCACGATAGCGCCCGCGGGCTCGATCTCGAGGAGCCGGATGTCGGGCGTCAGCGCCCGGGTGGCGCGCAGGCGCGCGGGGCGCCAGTCGATCGGAGCGGCCTCGGTCGGAGCGGCCTTCGTCGGCATGCCGGCCTACTCCGCCGCCATGCCGCCCGAGGCCGGGTCCCTGCCAGGATCCTTGACCGGCCCCCTGCCCTCGGCGGCCATCATCCCGTCGATCAGGCGGTGCGCCCACAGGGAACCGGCGTCGATGTTGAGGTTGTAGAACGGCTGGCGCGGCTGGCGGTCGATCGCCCGCTGCTGGGCCTCCAGCACGTCGTGGTCCTGGTCGTAGACGCCCTTGCCGTCGTTGACGTGGGCGAGCGTGAGGCGCTTCGTCAGCTCCTCGTCGTCAGTGCGGAAGCTGCGCACGAAGTTCCAGAAATAGTGGCAGCTCGTCGCGGTCTCCGGGGTGATCGCCGCGAGGAAGAAGCCGTTGACGCCCTGGGACCGGTCGCCCCGGCGTGCGCCGGTGCCGGCGAGGGCCACGCCGACATCGCCCGCGACCACGCTCGGCGCCTCGAAGCGGATGATCTGCCAGCGGTCGACATGGCCGGGCCGCCCGAGGTTGCGCGCCCAGAACGGCGGCGGCTCGATGCCCTCCATCCAGCGCTCCACGGTGACGCAGGTCTCGGTATGCGTCACCTCGAACGGGCTGCGGGTGATCGCGTCGTCGCCGATGCTGCCGGCATGGACGTAGGTCTCGTGGGTCAGGTCCATCAGGTTGTCGATGACCAGCCGGTAATTGCACTTCAGCCCGTAGAAGGTGCCGCCCTCGCCGACCCAGGGCGCGTCGCTGTTCCAGTGGAAATCCGGCACGAGGTTGGGATCGGCGAGCGCCGGATCGCCCATCCAGAGCCAGACCAGGCGGTAGCGCTCCACCGCCGGGAAGGCGCGCACGCAGGCGGACGGATTGATGGTCTCCTGCGCCGGCATGTGGGTGCAGCGGCCGGCGGCATCGAAGACGAGGCCGTGATAGCCGCACATCACCTGGTCGCCCTTGAGGTGGCCGAGCGACAGCGGCATCAGCCGGTGCCAGCACGCATCCTCGAGCGCCGCCACGCCGCCGTCGGTGCGGCGGTAGAGCACCACGTCCTTGTCGCAGATCCGACGCGGCGTGAGCGCCCGGCCGATCTCGTGGTCCCAGGCCGCGGCGTACCACGCGTTCAGGGGGAAGCCCTTGGGATCCCTCATCGTTCTCTCCCTCGTCGTGCCGGCCTCGCGGGTCTGTCGCCACGCTGAAGGTCCGGTCGTGCGGCGGCCGGCTTGGCCGTATCGGGTCGCTTGGCGGAGTCGTTCCCGTCTCGCGCCGGCGAACCGGCCGATGCTGCGCCGCACACAAGTTTCGCGTGCCAAATCAGCAACTTGGAACTGATCCGGTTCGATGCTCGGACGCTAGCCGCCCGGGCGGGGCTCGGCCATGGACGGGCGCCGGAATTTCTTGGACGGATCCGGCGCCGTCCCGTAGCCTCGGGCCGGGAGGACACGGCGATGCAGAGGCGGCTGGAACGGCCGATCCCGGTCTTTCGACTCTACGGCGAGGTTGCCGGGGCCACGGTCCCGGGCTTCGTCCATGCCGAGCGGATCGGTACCAGCGCGGCCCTGCACGATTGGGAGATCGCGCCCCACCGCCACGGCGCCCTGGCGCAGGGACTGGTGATCACGAAGGGCCACGGCGCGGTGTCGCTGGATGCGAGCCGCGAGGACTTCTGCGCGCCCTGGCTGGTCTGGGTGCCGTCCGGCGTCGTCCACGCCTTCTCGTTCCGGCCCGGCACCGACGGGGTGGTGCTGTCGCTCGCCGACGACTTCCTCGCCGCCGTGCTCGATCCCGACCCGGACGCGGCCCGCCTGCGCGCCACGGCCGAGGCGACGTTCAGCGGCCGGCCCGGCTCGCCGGAAGAGATCGACCTCGACCTCGCGGGCCTCGTGCAGACGCTCGCCCGCGAGGCCGCCGGCGCCCTGCCGGGGGCGGCGAGCGCGGTGGCGGCCCTGGTCAAGCTCCTCGTCGTCGGGGTCCTGCGCACCCGCGCCACCCGGGCGATCACCGAACCGGCGGCGCTGGCGCGGGCCGACCTGCACCGCCGCTTCCGGCGCCTCGTCGAGGCGCACCTGCGCGAGAACTGGCCGATCGCCCGGTTCGCCGCCGCGCTCGGGGTGAGCCCCGACCGGCTCCACGCCGCCTGCACCGAGGCGGTGCGCCGCGCACCGCAGGGCATCCTGCACGACCGGCTGATGCTCGAGGCCAAGCGCAGCCTGATCTACACGACGCTGCCGGTCTCGAAGATCGCCTTCGACCTCGGCTTCAACGATCCGGCGTATTTCTCGCGGTTCTTCGCGGCGCGGGCGGGCGTGAGCCCGGCGGCGTTCCGGCGGGAGAGCCTGGGCGCGGATGCGTGACGGCATCGGGGCCGCAGAAGCGTCACCGCAGGAAACCGCCGAATTTTTTGGAAGAAAAGGTGGCTCCCCGAGTAGGACTCGAACCTACGACAAGGCGATTAACAGTCGCCTGCTCTACCAACTGAGCTATCGGGGAATGCCGGCCGGCGCTCGCGTTCGGCGCCGACGGGGGCTTCTTAGCCAGTTCACTCGGGCCGCGCAACCCCGATCTCGCGCGTCAGCGCGGCGGGCAGGCCGAGGCGAACGGGCCGACCGTCAGGTCGCCCTGCTGGGGGGTATTGAGCACGAACGGCTCGGTGCCGCCCTGGCCGAAGCCCATCAGGCCGAGATCGTAGTAGCAGCGGTCGAGGACGGCCGTGAACGTGTAGCTGTCCTGCGCCACCGGGGGGCCGACCGGGACGAGGCGCCCGCGCGGGCCGCGTGCGGCGCAATGGGCCGCGATGTCGACCCGGCCCGGGGCGAGCATGCGGATCGCCCGCGAGGAGTGCGGCGGGATGCCGACGCTCGGGCCGCCGTTGCGGCTCGCCACCGCGAAGTAGGGCGAACGGTTGACGACGCGCTGGAGGCAGCCGGCCTCCGCCGCGCTGATGCCGCCGGCGAGCAACGCCGCCGCCGCCGACCACAGATAGAGCCGCTTCACGCCCGGCCGCATGGCTGACCTCTCCTCGAACCCGTCCCGCGCACCGCCCGCGCGACGGGACACCACCTGGACAACACCTAACGCGCCGCCCGGCTCCGGCCAGGCTTGCCGGGCAGGAGCCCGCCGGACGCCGGGAACCGGGCAGGCCCTGCCCCGGGGCGGACCGTACCCCCGGAATGGACCCTGCCGCGGAACGGAACGGCAGAGCTTGGCGTTGAGTTCCAGTTCTGATGTGGCAGCGGCCCGTACGCTGCCGTCCCGCCTGTCGAGCCGCCCGCCCCCTGGCCCTCCCGCCCCGGAGCCCCAATGCGCCTACGTTCCCTGCTGCTGGCCCTCTTCCTGCTCGCCGGTTTCGGCGGTCTCGCCGGCGCCTCGCCGCTGATGCCGAGCGCCGCCGTGACCACCGCCCTCGACCAGCCCTCCACGGTCGAGACGGTGCGCTGGCGGCGCCACCGGCACTGGCACCGTCGGCACTGGCATCGCCGCCATTGGCATCACCGCCGCCACTACCGCCGTCACTGGCATCACCGGCGCCACTGGCACCATCGCCGCCATTACGCCCGGGCCCATTACCGCCGCCATCGGCACGTCTCGCGCCGGCATGTCGGCCGGCTGCATTTCAGCCGCCCAGCCGCCCGCCCGGTGCGCTGGATCGAACCCCGCCGCGACGGACGCTGAGCCTTGAGCGAGCGGCCGCCCGAACCCGGTCCCGAGGGACGCCCCCGCGACTGGCTCGATCTCGGCGGCCCGGCCCGGCCGGCGGCCGACCCGTCGGGCGCCCCCGAGGGCGCGTCCCGGGAATCCACCGGGAGAGCTCCCGAGGGAGCCACCACCCAGGGAGCTCCCGCCACGGGTCGGTTCGCGGGGGTCTCCCGCGCCGCCGCCGGAATCGGGGCCCGGATCGGGCCGGCCGCGCGCACGGGGTTCGCTCGGGCGCGGGCGGGCGCCACCCGCCTCGCCGGACATCCCGCCACCCGCCGCGCGGCCGCCGCCACCGCCGCGGCATGGCGGCCGGCCGCCGCCTTCGCCCGGCGCGTGCCCTGGCTGCGGGTCGCTGCCGCCACCGCCGCCCTCGGGCTCGGCCTCGTCCTCGCCTACACGCTCTACGCGCTCACGACCCTGCCGGTGAATGGCGGGCTCACCATCGAGCCCACGGCCTCGGCCCTGGTGGTGCGCGCCGCCGACGGGCAGGCCTTCGCCACCCGCGGCGTCATCAAGGGAGCCAAGCTCGCACCCAAGGAGGTGCCGCCGGTCCTCGCCAAGGCGATCGTGGCGATCGAGGACCGCCGCTTCTACGCGCATCACGGCGTCGACCTGCGGGGGCTCGTGCGCGCCGCCTTCCGCAACGCCGCCGCCGGCGGCACCCGCGAGGGCGGTTCGACCCTGACCCAGCAGCTCGTACGCATGAGCTACCTGTCGCAGGACCGCACCCTGAAGCGGAAGGTGCAGGAGGCGGTGCTGTCGCTGTGGCTCGAATCGCAGCTGCCGAAGGACGAGATCCTCACCCGCTACCTCAACGCCGCCTATTTCGGCGCCGGCGTCTACGGCGCGGACGCGGCGGCGCAGCGCTATTTCGGCAAGCCGGCCAAGGAGCTGACGCTCAGCGAGGCCGCCATGCTGGCGGGCCTCGTGCGCGCGCCCTCGCAGCTCGCCCCGCACCGCAACCTCGACGGGGCGCGGGGCCGCGCCGCCCAGGTGCTCGACGCGATGGTGGAGACCGGGGCGATCACGGCCGCGGAGGCCGAGGCGGCCAAGCGCGCGCCCGCCACCGTGCGTGTGCCGACGGAGACGCCGGTCGGCACCAACTACTTCGTCGACAATGTCGCCGATTCGGTGCGCGGCCTGATCGGCACCGGGCCGGCGGACGCCACGGTGCGCACCACCCTCGACCTGACGCTCCAGAACATCGCCGAGAGCGTGATCGCGCGCCGCCTCGACCAGGACGGCGAGCGCCGCAAGGTCTCGCAGGGCGCGCTGGTCGCGATGGCCCCCGACGGGGCGATCCTCGCCATGGTCGGCGGGCGCGACTACGCCGACAGCCAGTTCAACCGCGTCACCCAGGCCAAGCGCCAGCCGGGCTCGCTGTTCAAGCTCTTCGTCTACCTCACCGCCCTGCAGCAGGGCTATCGGCCGGACTCGACGATGGTCGATCGCCCGACCCAGATCGGCGAGTGGGAGCCGGAGAATTACGGCGGGCGCTACCGCGGCGCCGTCTCGCTGCGCAGCGCCTTCGCCCACTCGATCAACACCGTGGCGGTGCAGCTCGCCGAGGCGGTCGGGATCCCGGCGGTGATCGAGACGGCACGCAGCCTCGGCATCACCTCCGATCTGCCGAACCTGCCGAGCCTCGCCCTCGGCTCGGCCGAGACGACCCTCCTCGAGATCACCCGGGCCTACGCGGCGGTGGCAGCGGGCGCCGAGACCGTCGAGCCCTACAGCGTGCGCCAGATCCTCGCCCGCGAGCAGACGCTCTACACGCGACCGCAAACCGCCCCGACCCCGGCCCGCGACCAGGCGGCCCGCACCGGGATGCTCGACCTGCTGAGCGCCGTGATCCGTGAGGGCACGGGCAAGAACGCCCGGGTTTCGGTGCCCGCCGGCGGCAAGAGCGGCACCACCCAGGACAGCCGCGACGCCTGGTTCGTCGGCTTTGCCGGCGACCTCGTCGTCGGGGTCTGGCTCGGCAACGACGACAACACGCCGATGGCCGGCGTCACCGGCGGCGACATGCCGGCGCTCATCTGGCACGACTTCGTCACCCAAGCCCTGGCCGCGCGGGCCAAGGCCGGCAAGGCCCCGTCCGCCGGCAGGCCCGAGGCCGCCCACCCCGTACCGGCGCCGCAGACGGCGAGCGTCGCCGAGCCCGATGCGGACCCGCGGGGCGGACAGGATCCCGCGGGCCGCGCGGTGCTGCGGGGCTCGCCCGCGGTGGTCGATACCGGCACCCTCGATTTCGACGGGCGCACCGTGCGGCTCACCGGGGTCGAGGGCCTGTCGGGCCGCAACGCCCGCGAGCTCGGCCGCTACCTGCGCCGCCGCGACGTCGCCTGCTCGCCGGCCGAGGGCGGCGCCTATCGCTGCTCCCTCGACGGCCAGGACCTGTCGGAGCTGATCCTGTTCAACGGTGGCGGCCGCGCCAGCGCCGACGCCACCCCGGACCTCCTCGCCGCCGAGGAGCAGGCCCGGTCGAACCGGATCGGCATCTGGCGGCGGTGATTAGGCTGGCTGCCTTCGGGCATCGCCGGGGAAGTGGAATGACCTTGTGGGACGGCGCTCGCGCCGCCCCCCACGGGGTGGTCGCGTCAGATCAGCATCGCGTTGAGGGCGACCGTCAGGGCCGCGCCGACGACGGCGAAGCCCAGCAGCGTGACGCTGCTGACCTGATCGACGGAATCGACGTCGTGACCGACGCGGTGCTCGGGGGAATTGGCGTTCATTGGGCGCTGCTTGGCGGGATCGTGCGGACCAACGTCCCTCGCCTCCCGCCGGATCGACTGCGCCCGCGGCGCATCGTGCCGCAGGCGCGCCGGTCTGCCGCTCTAATGCCCGCCCTCGTGGCCGTGGCTGGTGCCGATCACGCAGAGCGCCAGACCGGCGATGCCGCCGATCGTGCCGAGCGGGGTCTGGTAGCGCCAGGAGGCGTAGTAGCCGGCAGTGCCGATCACGACTCCGAGCAGGGTGAGCACGATGCCGCGGGCCGAGACTCCCGGCTTGTCCCGGTGCGGTCGGATGGCGTCCTGGTGCATCGCAGTCAAAGTCCCTCGCCGCGCCGTGTCGATCCGTCCGGTCCCCCGGGAGACCGAGGGAGAAGGGGGGCGGCCGCCCTCTCCCGCCGGGGAAACGCGGGAGACGCGGATTGGCTCACGGCGTCGTTCTCACGGCGCCGCGCCCGCGGGCGGTTCTCAGCGGCCCTCGCCACCGATGCGGGAGAAGTCCGCGACCTCCCGGGTCGCCGCCCGGAGCGCGTTGAGGAGCGCGAGCCGGTTGGCGCGCAGGGCCGGCTCGTCGGCGTTCACCGTCACCTTGTCGAAGAAGGCGTCGACCGGCGCGCGGAGCGTCGAGAGCGCCCGCATCGCCCCCTCGAAATCCTCCACCACCACGGCCTTGCCCGCCTCGGCGCCGGCCGTCCGCAGGGCCTCGGCCAGGGCCGCTTCCTCGGGCAGGCGTAGGAGGCCCTGGTCCGGCGCCGCGTCGTAGGCACGGCCGTCCTTCTTCTCCTCGATCCGCAGGATGTTGGCGGCGCGACGGGAGCCGGCGAGCAGGTTCTTGCCGTCCTCGGTGTCGAGGAAGCGGCCGAGCGCCTCGACCCGGCGCACCACCATCAGGAGGTCATCTTGCCCGGGCAGCGCGAAGACGGCATCGATGAGGTCGTGGCGGGCGCCCTGGTCGCGCAGGTAGACCTTCAGCCGGTCGGCGAAGAAGGCGAGGAGGTCGTCCGCGAAGGCGCCCGCGTCCCGCCCGTGGCCGGCGGACGCGGCGGCGATCTGCGCCCGCAGGGAGAGCCGCGCCTCGCTGGCGAGGACGAGCCGGATCACGCCGAGCGCCGCGCGGCGCAGAGCATACGGGTCCTTGCTGCCGGTCGGCTTCTCGTCGATCGCCCAGAAACCCACCAGCGTGTCGAGCTTGTCGGCGAGCGCCACCGCCACCGAGACCGGCTCGGACGGCACCCGGTCGCTGGGCCCGAGCGGCTTGTAATGGTCCTCGATCGCCGCGGCGACCGCCGGGTCCTCGCCCTGCTCGGCCGCGTAGTAGCGGCCCATCAGTCCCTGCAATTCGGGGAACTCGCCGACCATCTCGGTGACGAGGTCGGCCTTGGCGAGCCGCGCCGCCCGCTCGGCGAGATCCGGGTCGGCCCCGACGACCGGCGCCAGCGCCCGGGCGAGGGCCGCGATCCGCTCGACGCGCTTGGCCTGGGTGCCGAGCTTCTCGTGGAAGACGATGTTGCCGAGCTTCGGCAGCCGGTCTTCCAGCCGGGTCTTGCGGTCGGTCTCCCAGAAGAACGCCGCGTCGGAGAGGCGCGCGCGCACCACCCGTTCGTTGCCGGCGACGATCGCGGCGCCGCCGTCGGAGGCCACCAGGTTCGAGACCAGGATGAAGGCGTTGGCTAGGCGCTCGCGCCCGTCGGGGCCGGGGGCGCCCCGCAGCACGAAGCACTTCTGGTTCGCCCGGATGGTCGCGCGGATCACCTCCGGGGGGATGGCGAGGAAGCGCTCGTCGAAGGCGCCCATCAGGGTCACCGGCCACTCGACGAGGCCGGCCACCTCCTCCAGCAGGCCCTCGTCCTCGACGAGGTCGAGGCCGCGCGCGAAGGCGAGGTCGCGGGCATCGTGCAGGATGATGTCCTTGCGCCGGTCGGCGTCGAGCACCACGAAGGCCCGCTCGAGGGCCGGCAGGTAATCGGCGAAGCGGCGCACCTCGATCGCCTGCGGCGCCAGGAAGCGGTGGCCGCGGGTGGTGAACCCCACCTCGACCCCGTCGATGGCGAAGGGCACCAGCTCGGGCGTCTCGGTCTCGGGACCGAAGCTCGCGACGATCGAGTGCAGCGGGCGGACCCAGCGGAGCGAGCCGGGCTCGCGCGAGGCCGCGCCCCAGCGCATCGATTTCGGCCAGGGGAAGCTCTTGACGATCGCCGGGATGATCTCGGCCAGGACTTCGATGGTCTCGCGGCCGGGCCGCTCGATCACCGCGACGTAGAACTCGCCCTTCTTCGGGTCGGAGACGACCTTGGCCTCGTCGAGGCTGGCGAGGCCGGCGCTCTTCAGGAAGCCCTGGACCGCCCCCTCGGGGGCGCCGACGCGGGGCCCTTTGCGCTCCTCGCGCACGTCCTGGCCGCGGGCCGGCAGGCCGGCGACGTGGAGGGCGAGGCGGCGGGGCGTCGCGAAGGCCTTGGCGCCCTCGTACAGGAAGCCGCGCTCGACCAGCGCGTCGGTGACGAGCTTGCGCAGGTCCTCGGCCGCGCGCCGCTGCATGCGGGCGGGGATTTCCTCGGAAAAGAGTTCGAGCAGCAGGTCGGGCATCGGGCGGCCTCGAGGCACTCCGTCGGGAGGGCCCGGAATCGGGAGAAGGGAATTGGCGGGTGTGTAGCGCCGGGCGGCGCGGATGTCAGGCGGCGGGCGCTTCGCCCGCAAGGCCGCCCGCACCGGCAAGCCCGCCCGCATCGGTGCGCCGCCAGGCCTCGCCGCAGGCTTTTGCCAGTTCGCGCACCCGCAGGATGTAGCTCTGCCGCTCGGTGACCGAGATCACCCCGCGCGCGTCGAGCAGGTTGAAGACGTGGCTGGCCTTGATGCACTGGTCGTAGGCCGGCTGCGCCATGCGGTGACGCGGATCGTTGCTGTCCGCCCCCGGCTCGCCGGCCTCGAGGTATGCGCGGCAGGCAGCCTCCGCGTCGCGGAACTGCCGAAAGAGCATCTCGGTGTCGGCGGCCTCGAAGTTGTGGCGGGAGTATTCCTGCTCGGCCTGCAGAAAGACGTCGCCGTACGTGACCTTCTCGTCGCCCTCGCGGCCGTTGAAGTTGAGGTCGTAGACGTTCTCGACACCCTGGACGTACATCGCCAGGCGCTCGAGGCCGTAGGTCAGCTCGCCGGCGACCGGTGAGCATTCGAAGCCGGCGACCTGCTGGAAGTAGGTGAACTGACTCACCTCCATCCCGTCGCACCAGCATTCCCAGCCCAAGCCCCAGGCGCCGAGCGTCGGGCTTTCCCAGTCGTCCTCGACGAAGCGGATGTCGTGGAGCGCGAGATCGACGCCGATCGCCTTGAGCGACGCGAGGTACAGCTCCTGGAGGTTCGGCGGGTTCGGCTTCAGGATGACCTGGAACTGGTAATAGTGCTGGAGCCGGTTCGGGTTCTCGCCGTAGCGCCCGTCCTTCGGCCGGCGCGAGGGCTGGACGTAGGCCGCCTTCCAGGGCTTGGGCCCCAGCGCCCGCAGGGTGGTGGCCGGATGGAACGTGCCGGCGCCCACCTCCATGTCGTAGGGCTGGAGGATCACGCAGCCCTGCGCGGCCCAGAACCGCTGGAGCGTCAGGATCAGGCCCTGGAACGAGCGGGTCGGCTGGAGGTCGGCGTCGGTGGCGGTCATGGGCGGGGGCTTGCGGCTCGGGCGGGGTCGGATCGTGCCGCGACCCTTGGGAACCGGCGGCGCCCGAGTCAAGCGCGCGTGCGCCCCCGCACGAACCCGAAGCGGGGCTGGAACCGAAAAACGGTCAAGCTCGTTGACAGTACAGATCCGAACACTATGCCGCCGGGCGCGGTGCAAGACTAGGGGAGACTGTCCGTGACCCACCGCCTGACCTTGGTCGCCGCCGCCGCACTGCTCTCCCTGGTCGCGACCCCGCTGGTGGTGCGGGCGGGCGCGGACGCCCCGAAGGCCGAGCCGACGGCCGCCGTCGAGGCGGCCAAGCCCGCCGCCGCCGAGGCGCCGGCCCCCGCCTGCCGCAATGTGCGGGTAGTCTATGCGGGCTACGGCACGCCGGCCTGCGGGCGGTAACGGGCGACGACGCCGGACACGCCGCCCGCGATCCCGAAGCCTGCTGTTGCGGCTCCGGGATCGCGTCCGGTACCGGCGGAATGCCGGGTTCACACGAGCGGGATCAGTGCGCCGGCGCACGCAGCCGGCGAATCAGCGCGGCCCCCTCGGGCGAGGGCGACCGCTCGATGCGGCGATACTCGCGCCCGTCGGGCGTGCGCGTCATCAGACCGATATGGCACATCGTGCGCCGGAGGATCGCCGGATCGCCGAAGAGGTGCAGCGCGGTGAGGCGCGCGCTGACCTCGCGCTCGTCGAAGCGGCACCCGGCCGGGATCCGGGCCCAGACCGCCCACAGGCACAGGTCCTGGATCGACCGGTGCGCCGGCCAGCTCCGCAGCCGCCCCTCGGGATCGAAGTGGCGGGCGGCGCGCAGGACCGCCGAGGGATCGGCCTCGGCGGCAGGCTCCGGCGGGCCCGGCGGCCGCTGGTCGCCCCGGGCGCGGAAGTGCTGGAAGTTGCGGTGGCCGGCGGCCCGGGCCAGCATGTTCAGCATCTCGACGTGGCTCGGCGGGCTCGCCCGCAACGCCCATTGGGCGCGCAGGGATTTGGCCAGCGCCGACACGTCGCGGGTCGCGAAGGGGATCGGGTCTCTCGGCACGGTTCGTCTCCGGATGCCGACCTGGGATCAGGTGTCGAGGGTCACCGGCTTGCGACGCGGCACGGGAACGAGGGCATGCCGAAGGACAACGGGCAGGTTTAGCTCCCCTCCGCGGGGCGGTGACGCCTGGGTGACTGCCGACCCGAAAACCATCGTAGCGGGTTTGCCCGCCGCGGCAACTCCCTGCGGGCGGCCCCGGCGCGCCTCACGCCGCCAGGCACGCCCGGGCCACCCGCAGGTAGTTGCCGCCGAGGATACCGGCGGTCTCGTCCGGGGTGAACCGGGCGAGGAGGTGGGCGGCGAGGTCGGGCAGGGCCGCGTAATCCGGCAGGGCGCTCGGGCCGACGAGGCCCATCATGTCGGTGCCGAGCCCGACATGGTCCGCCCCGACCACATCCGCCATCCGCCATCCGGGCGATGCCCTCGGCCAGGGCCGCGAGGTCGGGAAACAGGCCCGCGGGCGGCCACAGGCCGATGACGCCGCCGGTCGCCGCGACGATCCGGGCATGGGCGGGGGTGATGCGGCGGGTCCAGGGCCGCGGCCGCGTCGTGAGCGAGGTGTGCGAGAGGACGAGGGGCTTCGTCGCCACCTCGGCCGCGCGGCGCACCAGCGCCTCGGTCCCGTGCGCCACGTCGACGACGATGCCGAGGGCCTCGCAGCGCCGGATCACCGCGGCGCCAAACGCCGTCAGGCCGCCATGGACCGGCGGCTCGGTCTGGATGTCGCCGAGGGCGTTCACCCGGTAATGCGTGAGCTGGAGGTGGCGCAGGGCCGCCCGCCGGTACGCGTCCTCGAGGGGGCCGAGATCGCCCTCCAGGAAATCCGCCCCTTCCGCCGCGACGAGGACCGCCGGGTCGGCGGCCCGCGCCGCCGCGAGGTCGGTCGCGGTGCGCACCAGGCGCAGGCCCTGCTCGCGCACCAGGGCGTGCAGGCGGGCAAAGCCGCGCTCGGCGTAGGATCGCAGCTCGCCGGGCTCGGGCTCGCGGAAGGCGCGGATGCGGCCTTCCGGCGTCACCCGGTGGGTCGGCGAATCCGACACGATCGCCAGGCAGGCGACCGCGAGGCCGCCGGCCCGCATCGGCCCCGCCAGCGGCGTGAAGGGCGCGTGCCCCTCCGCCTCCCGCACCCGCAGCACGCGGCCGGCATGGCTGTGGCAGTCGATCGTCGGGCGTGCGGCCAGGAAGGTTCCGGCGGATGCGCGCCGGGCCTCGGTCACGGCCTCGGGGACCGGCACGACCTCCTGCGCGGCGGCCGCGACCGGCAGGCAGAGGAGCGAGGCCGCCGCCACGAGGCCGCGGCGGGACAGGCCATGACGGGAGACGCGTTGGCGGTGCGACGCGCCGCCGGGCACGACCACGGCGGCCTCGAGCCGGTAGCGCCAGCCGCACGGGTCGTCGTGCAGGCGGCGGAAGAGGCCGCGCAGGGTCACCGCCCGGCCGTCGAGCGGGACGGGCGCGTCGGCGACGATCTCGATGCAGGCGGCCGGATTGCCCGGCAGGCAGCCGCCGCAGCAGGCGGGCTCCGGCACCAGCAGGCAGTAGCGCGCCTCGGCCGCCTCCGTCGCCGTGACCGGCCACCCGGTGACGGTGACGAGGCCCGCATCGGCCCGGTCGGCGGAGCCGTCGAGGAGCGCGCTCCAGGGCAGGACCGCCGCGGGAGGGAGCGTCGCGACCATTCAGAGCCTCCGTCCGACGAGAGGAATCCGCCGCAGGACCGCGGTGCAGGTCCAGCTGCCCGCGAGCGCGACCGCGAACACCGAGAGTCCCTTCGCGACGGCACCGGCCTTCAGGCCGAGCAGGCCGTCCTGCATCTAGGTCACCACGGGATAATGCAGCAGGTAGATCGCGAAGCCGTTCGCCGCGAGGCTGTCGAGGACCGGGCGCCGGCCCCCGGCGAGGCGCAGACAGACGGCCGGCATGGCGAAGCAGGCGGCCGCGCAGAAGACCACCTGCACCGCGCCGACGAGCGCCAGCGCCGCCGGAGCCGGCAGGTGCAGGGCCCGGCCGAGAGAGGGCGCCGCGAGGAAGGCCGCACCGGCCGCGACCGCGAGCGCAACCCAGAGCCCGCAGCGGCCGGCGAGCGCCCGCCCGAACCCGGCGACCGCCGCCCCGCCGCCCCGTCCGAGCCAGGCGCCGGCAGCGAAGTAGGCGGCGTAGAGGCCGATCCGGCTGCCCTGGACGGCGAGGGGCCCGATCGCGAACCAGCGGAATGGACCGAATGCGAGGAGGAGGGGCAGGAAGGCGACGGCGGTTACGGCGACGAGGGCCGCGAAGCACCGGCCCGGGCCCGGCGATCGGGGCACGGGGGCCGGGCCGCGCGAGGCACGGGCGAAGGCCAGGGCGGCAGCGGCATCGAACAGCAGCAGCACGCCGATGAACCAGGGCGGCCCGCTCGGCCACGGCCCGGTCGTGACCGTCGCGAGCCAGAACTCCGAAAAACCCGGTGCGCCGCCGGCCTGGAGGAAGGAGGGGTAGTAGGCGAGCGGCATCAGCGTGAGGACGGCCGCGCAGAACGGCAGGCCGAGGCGCACGAGCCGGGCCCGCAGGTAGACCTTCGCGCCGTGCCGCGCGAGGCCGTCCCGGACGAACAGGCCCGAGAGCCCGAACAGCAGCGGCATGAAGAAGCCGTCGTTCAGCATGACGAGGCGATCGAACCCGATCCAGCGCGCGGAATCGACGATCGGCGCGGTCGACAGGGCGTAGTGGATCCGGTCGACATGGCCGAAGGTGCAGTAGGCCAGCACCGCGTGGTGCAGCACGACGAGGCCGACCACGAACCCGCGCATCCGGTCGAGCACGACGAGGCGCCCGGCCGGCTCGGCGGGGGAAGGGCGGGGGGTGCCTGGCATCGTCGCGGGGCCGGTTGACGCAGCGTTCGATTGTAGGCCCGGCCCGGGCGCGGGGCCAGCCGCCCCGCGCCCGATGATGGCCGGATGACGCGGGGACACTATGTCGGTCGCCTGCGACCCGGCGAGACGCTGCCGACGGGGCGCCCGCGACGAGAGGGGTCCCGGTGAAGGTCATCCATGACGATCCGCCGATGCGCGAGGAGATCGCGGCCGGCTTCTATCCCGCCTTCGAGGATCGCTGGCGCCGGGCCGAGCTCGCCGGACGCTGGCTGATGCTGGCGTTCGTGGTCGTCTGCGCCCTCGGCCTCCTCGGGCGCGGCCCCCTCAGCGAGCACACCCGCTCCAACCGCGACGGGTCGATCGTGATCCACTACGAGCCGGTGGCCCGGTTCGGGGCGCCGACGATCGTGCGGCTCGACACCCGGGTGCCGCCCGGCGGCGACCAGGTCGCGGTGACGATCGCCAAGGAACTCGTCGACCTGTTCGGGCTCGAGAGCATCACGCCGCGGCCCCAGACCTGGCAGGTGGCGGGGGGCAACATCCGCCTCGTCTTCCCGGTGATCAAGGGCGAGACGCACGCGGTGATCCGCTTCACCGGCTCGCCGAGCTTCCGCGGCGCCGTCGATCTCACCGCTCGCCTCGACGAGGGCGAGACCCTGTCCTGGTCGCAATTCGCGGTGCCCTAAAGCGCTTCACGATCGCGCTGCAATCGCGAAGCTCTCTAAGTCATTGTTTTGTCGCATTTTCTGCGACGAACCGGTTTCCACTTCGTCGGAAAATGCTCTAGCGATGAATACCGTCCTCAAGGCCGCGGCGGCCTACATCATCGTGCTGTTCGTGATCCGGCTGATCGGGCGCCGCACCGCGAGCCAGCAGGCGCCGATCGACATGGTGGTGCTCTTCCTGTTCGGCGGCCTCTCGGTCAGCGCCGTGCTGGGCGACGACCGCTCGTTCGTCGGCGCGATGAGCGCGCTCTTCACCGTCGGGCTGATGCACGTCGCGGTGTCGTGGCTGAAGCTGCGCTTCGTCTGGTTCGAGCGCATCGTCGACGGCACCCCGATCGTGGTGTTCCGCGACGGCCGCTGGAACGAGACCGCGATGCGCCGCCTGCGCATGCAGCAGGCCGACATCCGCACCGCCGCCCGCCAGGAGAAGCTCGACGACCTCGACAAGGTCGCGGTCGCGGTCGTCGAACGCGACGGCACGGTGTCGATCCTCGAGAAGGAGTAGAGGCTCAGCGCATCCCCGCCGACCGCTCGCCCATCGCCCAGGCGAGCGCCTGCTCCAGCCGGTCGTTGCCCCAGAACAGTTCGCCGTCCTCGGTGAGGAAGGTCGGGGCGCCGAACAGGCCGCGGGACTTCGCTTCCTCGCCGATCGAGCGCAGGCGGCTCTTCACCGGCTCCTGGGTCGAGGCGCGGATCAGCGCCGGCCCGTCGAGGTCGAGGCCGTTGAGGAGGTTCGAGACCGCGGCGGGCTCGGCGATCGACTGGCCGCGGGCGAACTCGGCGTCGTAGACCGCCCGGACGTAGGTCCCGATCCACGGCTCCTCGGCGCCGTGGACCGCGACCCGGGTCGCCGCCAGGCTGTTCTGGGGAAAGCTCTCGGGCCGCACCACCGGCGGCAGGCCGAGGCGGGCGGCCTCGCGGGCGAGGTCGCGCCACATGTGGCGGCCCTTGGCCGGGTAGAGGTTGAACGGCGAGGAGGCCCAGCCCTGCGCGGCGAAGACCGGCCCGAGCAGGAACGGGCGCCAGCGCAGGGTGACCCCGGCCGCCTCGGCGAGCGCCTCGATCCGCATGGCGGCGAGGTAGGAATAGGTCGACGCGAACTCGAACCAGAATTCGAGCGTGGGCCCGCGCGGCATCGCACCCCTCCGTGTGGCTGAAGCCGGCACCTTCGCGTCCGCGCGCCCCGCCCACAAGCGCCGGTCCGGGCGTCGCTTCGCCACGGGCCGGAGCGAGGAGTTCGGCAACGCGGTTGCACGCGGCCGGGCCAGGCTGTTAAGCCCCGGCGCGTTCACTCAGTTCCCTTTTTGCTCGAGGCCCGACCCGCATGTCCGACCAGCCCCAGAAGCGCGTGAAGAAGGTCGTGCTCGCCTACTCGGGCGGCCTCGACACCTCGATCATCCTCAAGTGGCTCCAGACCACCTATGGCTGCGAGGTGGTGACGTTCACCGCCGATCTCGGCCAGGGCGAGGAGCTGGAGCCGGCCCGCAAGAAGGCGGAACTGCTCGGCATCAAGCCCGAGAACATCTTCATCGAGGACCTGCGCGAGGAATTCGTCCGCGACTACGTCTTCCCGATGTTCCGGGCCAATGCCCAGTACGAGGGCATCTATCTGCTCGGCACCTCGATCGCCCGGCCCCTGATCGCCAAGAAGCAGATCGAGATCGCCGAGCGCGTCGGGGCGGATGCCGTGTCCCACGGCGCCACCGGCAAGGGCAACGACCAGGTCCGGTTCGAGCTCGGCTACTACGCGCTGAAGCCCGACGTGACGGTGATCGCCCCCTGGCGCGAGTGGGATTTCCGCTCCCGCGAATCGCTGATCGCGTTTGCCGAGCAGCACCAGATCCCGATCGCCAAGGACAAGCGCGGCGAGGCGCCGTTCTCGGTCGACGCCAACCTCCTGCACGCCTCCTCCGAGGGCAAGGTGCTGGAGGATCCGGCGCAGGACGTGCCGGACTACGTTTACTCGCGCACCCTGTCGCCCGAGGAGGCGCCCGACACGCCGACCGTCATCACCATCGGCTTCGAGCGCGGCGACGCGGTCTCGATCGACGGCGAGACGCTGTCGCCCGCGACCCTGCTCGCCAAGCTCAACGAGCTCGGCCGGGCCAACGGCATCGGCCGCCTCGACCTCGTCGAGAACCGCTTCGTCGGCATGAAGAGCCGCGGCATGTACGAGACCCCCGGCGGCACCATCCTGCTGCCGGCCCACCGGGCGATCGAGTCGATCACCCTCGACCGCGGCGCGGCCCACCTCAAGGACGAGCTGATGCCGCGCTACGCCGAGCTGATCTACAACGGCTTCTGGTTCTCGCCGGAGCGCGAGATGCTCCAGGCGCTGATCGACAAGAGCCAGGAGATGGTCACCGGCACGGTGCGGCTGAAGCTCTACAAGGGCGGCGTCCACGTCATCGGCCGCGAGAGCCCGAACTCGCTCTACGACCAGGACCTCGTCACCTTCGAGGAGGGCGCGGTCGCCTACGACCACCGCGACGCGGCGGGCTTCATCAAGCTCAACGCGCTGCGCCTGCGCACGCTCGGCCAGCGCAAGCGCAAGCTGGGCGCGTAAGCGAAAAAAGGCCCGCTCCGGCGACGGAGCGGGCCTCGGACAGGAAAGATGCGACCGGCGGGACGCCGGCCGCGGGGCGTCTTACGCCTCGTCCTCGTCGTCGATGTCGACGAGGAACAGGATGTCGACGTCGTCCTCCTCGTCCTCGTCGTCGGTCTCGCCCTGGCTGTCATTGGCGGCCTTGGGCTCGTCCTCGTCCTCGAAATCCTCGTCGTCCATCGAGTCCTCGAAGGTCTCGACCTCGTCCTCGGTCGCGGGGCGCAGCTTCAGCGACTCGACCTTGCCCGTCCACAGCGGGCGGCCATCGCTCTTCATGGTGCGCAGGTCGTCCTGGAAACCCTCGACCTCGAGAAGCTCCCGGGCCCGCTCCTCGTTCGACCGGATGATGGCGACGGCCGTGCCGTCGATCTCGAGAGTGAACATCGTGCTTCCCTTTTCAAGGGCCGCGCCGCTCGGGCGGGCGGGGCCGTGTTACGGGGGGAAAGGCCGCCGCGCCAGCCCCGTTCCGGGCGGCCGCGAGGGAAAGTCGCGTGAACCGCGGGGCGATGGGCCGGCTCAGCGGATGCCGAGGGCTCCGTCGTCGTTCGAGACGATGAGGATCCGCAGGTCGGAATCCGGCGCGTAATCCGTCGCCTCCCACACGAAGGTGGTCGGTCCCGTCTTGCGCACGCCGGTGCGGCAGAAGCTGACGAGCGCGGCCGGGCTGCCCTTGTCCACCGTCAGGGTGAAGCGGCCGATGCGCCCGGCCCAGTTGCGCGCCGTCGTCACGATGTAGGGCACCTCGATCGCCCGGGTCAGGCCCTGCTCCTTCATCGGCGAGGCGGCGATCAGGCGCCGCACCCCGGCGAGGCCGGCCTCGTCGAGGCAGTAGCGGGCGCGGTAGGCGGGGGTGGCCGCCTCCTCGCGCGAGAGCAGGTGGTTGCCCGTGACGGGGACGTAGGCGTGGGAGACGTGCAGCTCGCGGCCGGCCGGGAAGGTCTGCTCCCAGTGGAACTTCGCCTCGCTGCGCCACAGGCACTCCGCATCGGCCTTGGCCTCCGAGAGCAGGCCGGCCTTCTCCAGCTCCCCGAGCACCGCCGGCGACAGGCGCGCGAGCGCCGCCGCCAGGTCCGCGCGCCGCAGCGGGTTGAGCGGCAGGCCGTGGCGGGCGAGCAAACCGGTCACCTCGCTCGTGCCGAGATGGGCCCGCTCCTCCAGGAGCGGCGTCACCGGCGCGCCGTCGACCGTCACCGTGAAGCCGACGAAGTTCGCCCGGTCGGCATGGGGCAGGTCGAGCGCGCTCATCGCGAGCTGCGCCCCGTCGATGGCCGGCAGCGGGAAGGCGACCCGCACGGTCTTGGGCGCGGAGGCCCGGTTGCGGAAGACGTAGTCGACCGTGATGCGGTCGAGGCCGATGCGCAGGTCCTCGCTGGCGAGCGCGATGTCCGGGTCGCGCACCAGCACGAGGCCGCCGGCGTCGAGGGCGGCGGCGCTGTCGTTGGCCCGGGCCGGCACGGGGAGCGACGCCGCCAGGAACGCGACGACCCCGATGCCGGCGGCCCGGATCGCACGAACTCCGCGGCCCGCCATCGCTCTCTCCCGCCTCGAAATGATCGCGACGTCCCAAGGCGGACGCCGCGGACAGATGCCTCCGGCACGGGACGTCACGGCCGCACGCACTGGCTCAGGCCCCCGATCCCGCTCGTCCGCCCCTGGATCCGGTTCGCGATCGCCCGCAAGCCCCGGGTCGGGCGGCGCGGGTTGCGCAGGATGGGGTTGGGCAGGGTTGCGACCAGCATCGCCGCCTCGCCCCGGGTGAGGTCGCGGGCCGACTTGCCGAACCAGTGCCGGGCGGCGGCCTCGGCCCCGAAGATCCCCTCGCCCCACTCGGCGACGTTGAGGTAGATCTCCATCGTCCGGCGCTTGCCCCAGACCAAGTCGACCATCAGCGCCAGCGGGATCTCGAGAGCTTTTCGCAGGTAGGAGCGTCCCGGCCACAGGAAGACGTTCTTCACCGTCTGCATCGTCACCGTGGAGGCGCCGCGGCTCGGGCCGTCCTCGTCGTCGACGACGCTCCACAGCGCGTCCCAATCGACGCCGCCGTGCAGGCACAGGCGCTGGTCCTCGGAGGCGACGACGCCCTGGACCAGCGCCGGGGCGATCGCCTCCAGCGGCACCGCGATGCGGCTCACCGGCTGGAGCGTGACCCAGCGGCCGAGCATCAGGGTTGAGGGCGGGGTCAGCGCGCGATAGACGAGCGCCAGGACCAGGACGAGGACGACCGCCATGACGGGCACGAGGAGCACGGCGCGCAGCACCCGCCGCCCGCGGGCCCGCGTCGCGCTGCCGGCGACCGGCGCGTGGCTCGGCTCCAGGCGGCGCAGCGGCCGCAGGACGTTCCCGTCCCGGCCAGCCCCGTCGCGGTCCGCCGTGACGCGCGGCTCCTGAATCCGACCCTCCTCTCGGCGTGCCCGTCGATACGAGGACACCATGACGTCAACGCGGGCCCCGCAGCACACGACGCCGGGCCGTCCCCAGGAAAATACGATGGCCGGCACCACAGGATACCCGCAGGCAGGCGATTTCACGGCGCGGCTCGCCGCCGTGGCCAAGAGCACCGAAGGCTTCCTCGCCGAGCGCCTCGGCGACGGCGTGCAGGCGGGCGAGATCGCCCGGCCGCCCCGGCTGATGGAGGCGATGCGCCACGCCGTGCTCAACGGCGGCAAGCGCCTGCGTCCGTTCCTCGCGATCGAGACCGCCCGGATGCTCGGCGGCCCGTTCGAGGGCGCGATGGCGGCGGGCGCCGGCGTCGAGCTGGTCCATTGCTACTCCCTCGTCCACGACGACCTGCCGGCGATGGACGACGACGACCTGCGCCGCGGCCAGCCGACCGTGCACAAGAAGTACGACGAGGCGACCGCGATCCTGGTCGGCGACGCGCTCCAGACGCTGGCCTTCGAGATCGTCGCCGATCCGGCCTGGCAGGCCGACCCGCTGATCCGCTCCGAGCTGGTGCTGGGCCTCGCTCGCGCCTCGGGCCTCGGCGGCATGGTCGGCGGCCAGCTCCTCGATCTCGGGGCGGAGGGGCGCTTCGGCCCGGCCAACCTCGACGTCGACGCGACGCTCCAGCTCCAGGCGATGAAGACCGGCGCGATCCTGGCCTTCTCGGTCGATGCCGGGGCGCTCGTCGGCGGCGCCTCGCCCGAGGAGCGCCGCGCGCTCCTCGCTTACGGTCGCGCGCTCGGCCAGGCCTTCCAGGTCGCCGACGACATCCTCGACCGCGAGGCTTCCTCCGAGGCGATGGGCAAGCGCACCGGCAAGGACAAGGATGCCGGCAAGGCCACCCTCGTCGACCGCCTCGGCCTCGACGGGGCGCGTGCCGAGTGCGAGCGCCTGGTGGGCGAGTGCGAGACCGCGCTCAAGCCCTGGGGCGAGGCCGCCGCGACGTTGTGCGAGGCCGCCCGCTTCACCGTCGCCCGCAAGTCTTAAAATCCCTCGATTCCCGCGGGGGGACCGCCTCCCGCCCTCCCCTCTCTTCCCGGTTTGAAAGATCCACGCCATGGCCACGCACAAGATCCTGCTCCTGCCCGGCGACGGCATCGGCCCCGAGGTGGCGCAGGAAGTCTCCAAGGTCCTGGCCTGGTTCACCCGCGCCGGCATCGCGCAGTTCGAGACCGAGACCGACCTCGTCGGCGGTGCTGCCATCGACGCCCACGGCGTGCCGCTGTCGGAAGCCGCGATGGACCGGGCCAAGGCCGCCGACGCGGTGCTGTTCGGCGCCGTCGGCGGGCCGAAATGGGCCGGCGTGTCCTACGCCAAGCGCCCCGAGGCGGGCCTGCTTCGCCTGCGCAAGGACCTGGGCCTGTTCGCCAACCTGCGCCCGGCGATCTGCTACCCGGCGCTCGCCGAGGCGTCCGCCCTCAAGCGCGAGCTGGTCGAGGGCCTCGACATCGTCATCGTGCGCGAGCTCACCGGCGGCGTCTATTTCGGCGAGCCGAAGGAGATCGTGACCCTGGAGGACGGCCAGAAGCGCGCGGTCGACACCCAGGTCTACACCACCGGCGAGATCGAGCGCATCGCCGCGGTCGCCTTCGACCTCGCCCGCAAGCGCCGCAACAAGGTCGCCTCGGCCGAGAAGCACAACGTGATGAAGACCGGCGTGCTCTGGAAGGAGACCGTCACCAAGCTCCATGCCGAGCAGTATTCCGACGTCGGGCTGGAGCACGTGCTGGCCGACAACTGCGCCATGCAGCTCGTGCGCAACCCCAAGCAGTACGACGTGCTCGTCACCGACAACCTGTTCGGCGACATCCTGTCGGACGTGGCCGCGATGCTGACCGGTTCGCTCGGCATGCTGCCCTCCGCCTCGCTCGGCGCGGTCGAGAACGGCACGCGCCGCGCCCTCTACGAGCCGGTCCACGGCTCGGCCCCCGACATCGCCGGCCAGAACCTCGCCAACCCGATCGCCATGATCGGCTCGCTGGCGATGGCTCTGCGCTACTCCTTCGGCCTGCTCGAGGCCGCCGACCAGCTCGAGGGCGCGATCACCCGCACGCTCGCCGCCGGCACCCGCACCCGCGACATCGCCGGGCCGGGCACCAACGCGGTCGGCACGACCGAGATGGGCGACGCCATCGTGCGCGAGCTGCAGGCGCTGGCGGGCTGAGAGGCGGTCGCTCCCTCCCGCAACCTCATCCTGAGGTGGCCGCGTCGGCGGACCTCGAAGGAGGGCTCCAGGAGTCTCGGCGATCCCTGGAGCCTTCCTTCGAGGTCGATCGATCTTCGATCGACCGACACCTCAGGATGAGGCCGTGGATGGGATGACGTTCAAGCCGATCCCGGTTTTCGATCGACAGGAAGAACCACCATGCGTCTCTGCGTGTTCTGCGGCTCCAGCGACGGGGCCCGCCCGCTCTACCGCGAGGCGGCGACCGCGCTCGGGCGCCACTTCGCCGAGGCCGGGATCGAGCTGGTCTATGGCGGCGGCAAGGTCGGGCTGATGGGGGCGGTGGCCGACGGCGCACTCTCGGCCGGCGGCCGGGTGACCGGCATCATGCCCCGGGCCCTGGTCGAGAAGGAGACCGCGCATCGCGGCCTGACCGATCTGCGCGTCGTCGCCTCGATGCACGAGCGCAAGGCGATGATGGCCGACCTCGCCGAGGGCTTCGTGGCGCTGCCCGGGGGACTGGGCACCTTCGAGGAGATGTTCGAGGTCTGGACCTGGGCCCAGCTCGGCTATCACAGGAAGCCGCTCGCGGTGTTCAATGCCGGCGGCTTCTACGACGGGCTGCTGGGCTTCCTCGACTCCGTGGTTGAGGAGGGCTTCGTGCGCGAGCCGCACCGGGCGATGCTGATCGTCGGCACCGAGCCCGCCGACCTCGTGGCGCGGATCCGCGCCTACGAGCCGCCGCGGGTGATCAAGTGGGTCAAGGCGGAGGAGCGGTAACGGCCTACAGCCCCTCTGCCGCGAGGATCGCGTGACGCGGACATGGAAACGGGCCCCTTTCGGGGCCCGTCGCGCATCCGGATCGTGCCGCTCGGCTCAGTAGCCGTAGCGGGCCCGCGACAGCGGCGAGGTCGGATCGAGGTAGTCGACCGCCGAGAGGTCCACCGTGACGGCGGTGCGGCGGGCGCCGATGAACGGGCCGTTGGTGATCGGGTCGGGCAGGATGCCGGCGCCGCCGAAGCGCTCGCGGTTGGCGATGTAGGGCGGCGAGTTCAGGTAGGAGGCGGTGATGAAGTGCGGGTTGGTGGCCGGGTTGCCGGTCGCGCCCGAATTCGCCTCGACCACGTTGCCGGCATCGAGCCAGCTGCGCGGGCGCACCCGGATCGCGAGGCCCTGGCCGTCCTTGTAGCTGCGGATGACGTAGCTGTCCTGCGCCTGCGAGGCAGCGGTGCCGGCGCCCAGGGCCGCGAGGGAGAGAAGCCCGGTCAGGGCGAGAGTCTGGAAGCGCATGACGCACCTTTGCTGAACGTCGCCAGGGGTAGCGTCGCACTCGTTAAGAAACGACGCCTATGGGGAAAAAGACGTGCGAGCGCGGCCGAGGTTCCACCTCACGGCGAAGCCGGTCGCGAATGCCGCACTCTCGCCGCATTCTTGCGGATCGCCCGGCGGGGCGCCGGCACCGCCGCGGTGGTGGCCGGCTCCTCCGGCGGACACGCGGCCATGCGCGGGCCGGCCAGCATGGCGGCGAGCGGCGCCGGCAGGTCGGCTCCCGGCAGCGCCGCGAGTCGCTCGACCGTGCAGGCGACCGCCTGCGGCTCGGGCAGCTGACCCAAGGGGGCGCAGAGCCAGCCTTCGAGCCGCAGGGCGGCCGTGATCCGGAACGCCGTGCAGGCGCGCCGCCCCTCGCCGTCCGCCAGGGTCGCGTCGACGGTATCGAGGGCGCCGAACCGGCTCGACACCTGGCCACGCTCGCCGGTGCGCACCACCGAGAGGCCGCCGGCCTCCGCGGCCCGGCGGGCCAGGGTGACGAAAAAGCTCCCCTCCCCGTCCGGTCCGGAGGACTCGGCGGCGACGAGGCGCAGGTACGGCGCCTCCTGGACCGCGAACTCGCCGGCGGTCAGGGTGTCCTCCCGCAGGCCCGGCTGCGTGCGGGCGCTGACGGTCGCCTCGCCGAGGCGGTAGCGGTCGGCCGCCGCCTCGCGCCAGGCCGGCGGCGCCACCGCGGGAGCGGCGTAGCGCGGCACGAAGGCGGCCGGCTCGGCGGCGAGCGGCGGGTCGGCGAGGCGCCGCTCGCTGGCGAGCACGCTGAGCAGCGCGATCACCCCGGCGGCGCCGAGGGTGCGGGCCAGCGCACGCAGGCGCCAGGCGCCGCGCGAGAGCCGGCGGGGCTCCGCGCGGGACAAGGGCCGCGGCAGCAGCGGCTCGACGGGACCGATGTCCTGGACACCGATGTCCTGCACGAGGGCTCGGCCCGCCCGCGCCAGGGCGGCGTCGTCGAAGTCCGGCCTGTGCCGCACGGGCTCGCTCCTTCGGTTCGCGCAATCTCGCGAAACCAAGAGTCGCATCGCATTTTAGCGATTTCCTTGACCCGGCCCGGCTTGTCCTCAGGCGGCGCGAGTCAGGGTGAACGGCACGCTAACGCGTGACGGGTTGCGGAATCTGTCGCCGGCTCCCGATCCGGTCCGCCATTCACCCCTTGACAGGTCGTCGCGTTCGGGCTGTTGCTGTCCGCGCTCGCGCACCCCGTCTCGGGTGCGCCTTTCGAGGACTGACCCCGCGCCATGCGGCTCGTGTCGACCACGACGAAACGCAAAGCCACGACGGCGATTACCGCCGCCGGCTGAAGCCTCGCGTCGTCCTCGGATCCCTCCCCGTCCGTGGCGGACGGAGGCCGGGCTTACCCGAAGCCCGCCTGAGATCGTCCGGGGAGGAGTTAGTCCGAACTGGAGCGATTGAGATGGGTTACAAGGTTGCCGTCGTCGGAGCCACCGGCAATGTGGGCCGCGAGATGCTCGACATCCTGGCCGAGCGCGCCTTCCCGGCCGACACCGTGGTGGCGCTCGCCTCCCGTCGCAGCCTGGGCCAGGAAGTGTCCTTCGGCGACAAGACCCTGAAGGTCCAGGCCCTCGACCAGTACGACTTCTCCGACACCGACATCTGCCTGATGTCGGCCGGCGGCGAGACCTCGAAGGAGTGGTCGCCCCGCATCGGCCAGCAGGGCTGCGTCGTCATCGATAACTCATCGGCCTTCCGCTACGATTCCGACGTGCCCTTGATCGTGCCCGAGGTGAATGCCGACGCGGTGGTGGGATTCACCAAGAAGAACATCATCGCCAACCCGAACTGCTCGACCGCGCAGCTCGTCGTGGCGCTGAAGCCCCTGCACGAGGCCGCTACCATCAAGCGCGTCGTCGTCGCGACCTACCAGTCGGTCTCCGGCGCCGGCAAGGAAGGGATGGACGAGCTGTTCAACCAGACCCGCGCGGTGTTCACCGCCGGCGAGGTCAAGATGCAGAAGTTCACCAAGCGCATCGCCTTCAACGTCATCCCGCACATCGACGTCTTCATGGAAGACGGCTCCACCAAGGAAGAGTGGAAGATGGTGGCCGAGACGAAGAAGATGCTCGACCCCAAGATCAAGCTGACGGCGACCTGCGTGCGCGTGCCGGTGTTCATCGGCCACTCCGAGGCGGTGAACGTCGAGTTCGAGCGCCCGCTCTCGGCCGAGGAAGCCACCCAGATCCTGCGCTCGGCGCCCGGCATCCTGGTCGACGACAAGCGCGAGCCCGGCGGCTACATCACCCCCCACGAGGCGGCGGGCGAGGATGCGACCTACATCTCGCGCATCCGCGAGGACATCACGGTCGAGAACGGCCTGTCGTTCTGGTGCGTGTCGGACAACCTGCGCAAGGGCGCGGCCCTCAACACGGTCCAGATCGCCGAGGTGCTGATCAACCGCAAGCTGATCTCGCCCAAGCAGAAGGCAGCGTGACGCGCCCGGCCCTCCCCTTGAGGGAGGGCCGCCCTGCTCCGCGAGGAAAGGACCGGGATCAGCGACGCCCGGCCTTCGCACGGCACGAAGCCGACCTTCCGCGATCACGTCTTTTCTTCCACCCGCCCAGACCGGACGCTGCCCCCGACGAGATGACGGGAAGGCTCTGCGATGGACATGACGATGGCGGGCGGCCTCGTGTTGCCGGCCCTGCTGGCGGCCGCGACGATCGGGCTGTGGGCCTTCGCCCTCCTGCCCGAATTCCTCACCGCGCTGCTGTTCTTCGCCGCCGCCACGATCCTGCGGCTCGCAGCCCCCGAGGTGATCTTCTCGGGCTTTTCATCCTCGGCCTTCTGGCTGGTGCTGAGCGGCTTCGTGATCGGGACGGCGATCCGCAAGGTCGGCCTCGCCGATAGGGTCGCCGGTCTCCTGGCGCCGCGCCTCGTCGGCTCCTGGCCGGCCCTCGTCGCCGGCACGGTCGGGCTTACCTACGCCCTCGCCTTCGTCATGCCCTCCAACATGGGCCGCATCGCCGTGCTGATGCCGGTGGTGATGGCACTCGCCGACCGGGCCGGGCTGCCGGCGCAGGGGCGCGGCAGGACCGGCCTCGCCCTGGTGGTAGGCTTCGGCACGTTCCAGCTCTCGGCCAGCATCCTGCCGGCCAACGTGCCGAACCTCGTCATGGTCGGGGCGGCCGAGAGCGCCTACGGGATCCGTCTCGCCTACCTGCCCTATCTCGCCCTGCACGCGCCGGTCCTGGGCCTGTTGAAGGGGGCGGTTCTCGCCGGCTGCGTCGTCCGGCTCTTCGCGCCCGGCCCCCTCGCGCCCGTCGCTGCCGGAGCGGCGCCCGCCCCGGTGAGCGCGGCGGAGGTGCGGCTGGCGATCCTGCTCATTGCCACCCTGGTCCTTTGGATGACCGATTCCCTGCACGGTGTCACGGCGGCCTGGATCGGCCTTGCCGCGGCCTGCCTGTGCCTGCTGCCGTGGGTGGGCTTCCTGTCCGGCGACGAGTTCGCCGCCGGGGTCAACGTCCGCACCTGCCTGTACATCGCCGGCATCCTGGGCTTTGCCGCCTTCGTGGCCCGCACCGGGCTGGGCGACCGGGTGGGCGAGGCGCTGCTGCCCTGGCTGCCCCTCGATCCGGCGCGGCCAGCTGCCAGCGTCGCGGGCCTTCTCGGCCTCGCGACAGTGCTCAACGTCGTCGTGACGGCGAACGGGGTCCCGGCCCTGTTCACACCCCTCGCCCACGGGCTCGCCGAAGCCAGCGGCCTGCCCCTCGCCACGGTGCTGATGGTGCAGGTGATCGGCTACGCGACCCCGCTCCTACCCTACCAGGCCTCGCCGGTCGTGGTGGCGATGGGCATGGGGCGTGTCCCGGCCCGGGACGGCCTGCGCCTCTGCCTCGCGGTGGCGGCCGTCACCGCCGTGATACTGGTGCCCCTCGACATCCTCTGGTTTCGCGCCCTCGGGTGGCTGTGAGCCCGGGTTGCCCTGCGGGCGGCGCTGTCGCAGTGTCCGCGCCGATCTGAGATCCGCCGGAGCACATCCCCCATGGCCCCCACCATCCTGTCCGTCCGCGACGACACCCTGGCGGTGCTGGAGCGCCTCGGCGTCCCGGCCTCGGCCTTCGCGACGGAAGGTGGAGAGGGCGGCCTGCCGGCGCGCTCGCCGATCGACGGCGGCGTGGTGACGACGGTCCGCGAGACCACCGCCGCGGAGGCCGAGGCGGCGCTGGCGCAGGCATCGCAAGCCTTCCTCGCCTGGCGCCGGGTGCCGGGCCCGCGCCGCGGCGAGCTGGTGCGGCTGCTGGGCGAGGAATTGCGCGCCCACAAGGACGATCTCGGCCGCCTCGTGACGCTCGAAGCCGGAAAGATCCTCTCGGAGGGCCTCGGCGAGGTCCAGGAGATGATCGACATCTGCGACTTCGCCGTCGGCCTGTCGCGGCAACTGCACGGGCTCACCATCGCCACAGAGCGGCCGGACCACCGGATGATGGAGGTCTGGCACCCGCTGGGCATCTGCGGCGTCATCACGGCGTTCAACTTCCCCGTCGCGGTGTGGTCGTGGAACGCCGCGCTGGCGCTCGTCTGCGGCGATCCGGTGATCTGGAAGCCGTCCGAGAAGACCTCGCTCACCGCGCTCGCCGTCCACGCGCTCGCCGCGAAGGCGGTGAGGCGCTTCGGGTCGGACGCACCCGACGGCCTGCTCGGCCTCCTGATCGGCGGCCGGGAACTCGGCGAGCGGCTGGTCGAGGACGAGCGGGTGGCGCTCGTCTCCGCCACCGGCTCGACCGCGATGGGCCGGCAGGTGGCGCCGAAGCTCGCCGCCCGCTTCGCCCGGGCGATCCTGGAGCTCGGCGGCAACAACGCCGCCATCGTGGCGCCTTCGGCCGATCTCGACCTGGCTTTGCGCGCCATCGCCTTCGCGGCGATGGGCACCGCCGGCCAGCGCTGCACCACCCTGCGGCGGCTCTTCGTGCATGACAGCGTCTACGATGCGCTAGTACCGCGCCTGAAGGCCGCCTACGGCTCGGTGCGGATCGGCGATCCGCGCGACCCCGCCACCCTGATCGGCCCGCTGATCGACGTTCATGCCGCCGACGGCATGGCGCGCGCCCTCGACGAGGCCCGCGCCATCGGCGGTACGGTGCATGGCGGCGAGCGCCTGCGCGACATCCGCGGCGAGGCGGCGGCCTATGTCCGCCCGGCTCTCGTCGAGATGCCCGAACAGACCGGCCCGATGCGCCGCGAGACCTTCGCGCCGATCCTGTACGTGACTCGCTACACCGGGCTTGAGGAAGCGATCCACGCCCAGAACGCGGTCGCGGCCGGCCTGTCCTCGTCGATCTTCACCCGTGACCTGTCGGAGGCCGAGATCTTCCTATCGGCCTCGGGCTCCGATTGCGGCATCGCCAACGTCAATATCGGCCCGTCGGGGGCCGAGATCGGCGGGGCCTTCGGCGGCGAGAAGGAGACCGGCGGCGGCCGCGAGGCGGGCTCGGATTCCTGGAAGGCCTACATGCGGCGCGCCACCAACACGATCAATTACGGCAAGACCCTGCCGCTGGCGCAGGGGGTGACGTTCGAGGTGTAGAGCGCAAGGTTTATCGCGTCTTGGCGCCGCCCCTCACCAGGACGAGAGGGCGGCGCGCTTCCAGGTGTTGGCGGACACACAGGTATAGACGAAGCCGGTATCGTGCGCCCAGTCGCCGGGCGCGCAGGGAGCCTTGGACGAGGCCGGCGTCGCGAGGGGCGAGTTCAGGCGTGCCGCGGTGAGGATACCCGCCGGATTGACGCTCCAGCCGGTCCCGCTGATCTGGGCCGTCGCATAGCGGCCTTGGAGCAGGATTCCGGTCGGCGTGGTCGACGCCTCCCTAAGGCCGGCGAGTGATTTCGTCCCACCGATATTGGCGAAAGTGGGTGTCGTCGAAGTATCCTCGATCGCGGACGACGATTTCGTTCCTGCGATCTGAATCGAGCGTGGGCTCGTCGACACGTCCCGGATGGCCGCCACGCTGTGCGCCGAGGTGCCGATGCCGGAAATCCCGAACCCGAGCCCGACCGCCGACATCGAGTCGACCTCGATCGACGATTGTTGTGCCACCTTCTCGCCGTTGATGCGCAGCGCCCAGAGCGCGGAATAGCCGGTCGTCGCCGAGCCCTCCCCGGTGATCTGCAGGCCGTGCGTGACCTGCGCATCGCCGGCGAGGCCGACGCGGATTGCCGTGCAATCGGTGACGCCGAGCGCGCAGTCAGCGCCGCTGTCGTTGGCGTAGTCGAATTCAACGCCGGGGAAGAACTGACCGGCTTTCGGCTTCGTTTTGATGTGGTAGTTGAACGCCGCCCCCCAGGCCGCGCCGGCGCCATCGATGACCTCCGTCTCGAAGTAGCTTCCGACCTTGGCATTGATCATGGCATCGTTGATCCACTGCCAACGCACGGTGCCATCCTTGGCAATGAACGGCGCTTTCTCCGGGCGGGATCCGGGCGGGGCCGAGTGGGGTCCCGTGGTGCCGCCCTGCACCGCGCGATAGGTTGCATTTCCGATGTTGACGTTGTCGCCGGCGGCGTAGGCGGTGGAGGCCGCGTAGGGCTTGGCGTAGCCGGTCCCGATCGTCATGGTGACAGCGAAAGTCTGCTCCTGTGCGATGCCATCGAGTTGCGAGCGGCCCGAAATCAGGAGCGAGGCGCGCTGGTGATCGAAGAAGGCGGGTACGCTCGCGTCACCATTCGGGCCGCGGATGCACGACAAGGCTGGGCAGAAGGACACGCGGTTGCCGGGCGCAAGTTTGATCGCGTCCGGATTGACGGTGCTGGCGAGCGTGAGGTCGAGCTCCCCGGTGGCCGGCAGGCTGATCGCGCCGCCGACGTCGAACTGATCGAGCGCACCCGGACGCCTCGCGGGCGCATCGTCCAATGCGAGCGCGGGTGAGAGCGGCAATCCGAGCGCTGCAGACAGGACGAGAGTCCGCAACTGGTGGAGCATCGGGTTCCTCTCGAGCGATCGCGGCAAAGGCGACGCCTATCGTGTCGTACCATTTCCGGCAATAATCTTCCGGAAATGGTACGACCGGCCCGCGACGGTGAAGCTTCCCTTCACACGCCTGAGCGAGTGGGGATGAGCCGCAAGCTGCTCAAGCCATCGGACGAGGCAATCCGACAGCGCGGCCCCCTCACGCCGCCGGCATCGCCCGCTCGATCATCCGGGCGAACAGCGAGACGCCGTAGGGCGTGGCCTGGTCGTTGAAGTCGTAGGCCGGGTGGTGCAGGCCGGCACCCGGGCCGGTGCCGAGGAAGATGTAGGCGCCGGGCCGGGCGTTCAGCATGTAGGAAAAGTCCTCCGCGCCCATCATCGGGGCGACCGCCCGCTCCACCGCGTTCTCCCCCGAGACCTCGGCGGCGATGTCGGCCATGAAGCCGGCGCGCTCCCCGTCGTTGACGGTCACCGGGTAGCCGCGGCCGTAATCGGCGCTCGCGGTGGCGCCGAAGGCGGCGGCGATGTTCGAGGCCACCTGGCCGATGCGCGCCTCGCACAGGTCGCGGACCGATTCCGAGAGCGTGCGCACCGTGCCGTTGAGGATCGCGGTCTCCGGGATCACGTTGAAGGCGTCACCCGCCTTGACCTGCGTGATCGAGATCACCGCCGATTCCACCGGGTCGACGGTGCGCGAGGCGATCGATTGCAGCGCCGTGACGATGTGGGAGGCGACCAGCACCGGGTCGATGCAGTTGTGGGGCGCCGCCGCGTGGCCGCCCTTGCCGCGCACCGTGATGGTGATCCGGTCGGCCGCCGCCATGATCGCGCCCGGGCGGATTGCGAAGTGGCCCAGCGGCAGGCCGGGCATGTTGTGCAGGCCGTAGACCTCCTGGATGCCGAAGCGCTCCATCAGACCATCCTTCAGCATCTCGTCGGCGCCGCCGCCGCCTTCTTCCGCCGGCTGGAAGATCACCACCGCGGTGCCGTCGAAGTTGCGGGTCTCGGCGAGGTACTTGGCGGCCCCGAGCAGCATCGCGGTGTGGCCGTCGTGCCCGCAGGCATGCATCTTGCCCGGCACCGTCGAGCGATGGGGAACGCCGCTCGTCTCCTCGATCGGCAGGGCGTCCATGTCGGCGCGCAGGGCCACCACCTTGCCCGAGCCGCCGCTGCGCCCGCGGATGACGCCGACGACGCCGGTCTTGCCCAGGCCCGTCACCACCTCGTCGCAGCCGAAGGCCCGCAGCCGCTCGGCCACCAGGCCGGAGGTGCGGTCGAGGGCGAACAGCAGTTCGGGATGCTGGTGGAAGTCGCGGCGCCAGGCCGTGATCTCGTCGGTGAGGGCGGCGACGCGGTTGATGACGGGCATGTGACGATACGCTCGTGTGGGGGCGGAAACGGACGCGCAGGATGCAACAGGCAGAGCGGCGCGCGGTCAACTCCCTCCGGCCATTCGCGAACGGCGCGGGCCCGGCGCCCGGCGCATGGCCTCGCCCGGTTGGCCCGAGATTTGTTAGAGCTGCGCGATCGCGCCGGCCCCGCGGGACGTCCTGCGAGACGAACCGGGGACGATGCATCATTTTTCATCAATCCGGCGTCGCGCGCGGCGCCGGAAGGCTCTAGTAAGAGCTTCAGCGTCCCCCGCGGAGTGTGCCCGTCGATGTCGTTCGTGAAGTCCCGTCCGCTGCTGGCCTGCCTGACCGCCGCCACCGCCCTGATGGCGGTCGCCGGTGCCGCGCCGGCCTCGGCCGCCAACACCTTCCGGTTCGCCTTCCAGGGCGACCTCAAGTCCCTCGACCCGTACACCCTGAAGGAGACGTTCACGATCGCGGCGCACGGCGCGGTCTACGAGTCCCTCGTCACCCGCGACAAGGACCTGAAGCTGGTCCCGGGCCTCGCCGAATCCTGGGAGACCCCGGAGCCGACCCGCTACCGCTTCAAGCTGCGCAAGAACGTCAAGTTCCACGACGGCTCGCCCTTCACCGCCGACGACGTGATCTTCTCCGCCGAGCGCGTGCGGGCGCCGGGCTCCAACTTCCAGACCAACGTGCCGGCGGACGCCACCTTCGTGAAGGTGGACGATCACACCGTCGACATGGTGCTGAAGAACCCCAACCCCATCGCCCTGTACCAGTTCGGCGGCTGGTACATCATGTCGAAGACCTGGGCCGAGAAGCACGATGCGCTGAAGCCCACCCCGGTCGCGGCCTCGGCCCCGAGCTACGCGGCGCTGCATGAGAACGGCACCGGCCCGTTCACCATCACCGAGCACCAGCCCGGCGTGCGCACGGTGTTCAAGAAGTTCGACGGCTACTGGGGCAAGGTCGAGTCGAACCTCGACGAGGCGATCTTCACCACCATCAGCAACGACGCCACCCGCGTCGCCGCGCTGATCTCGGGCGAGGTCGACTGGGTCGATCCGGTGCCGCTCCAGGACCAGAGCCGGGTCAGCTCCAGCCCCAACGCGGTGGTGGTGAACGCGCCCGAGCTGCGCACGATCTACCTCGGCATGGACCAGACCAGCGACGAGCTGCGCGGCTCCAACGTGAAGGGCAAGAACCCGTTCAAGGACGTGCGGGTGCGCGAGGCGTTCTTCCGCGCCATCGACGAGGACGCGATCGTCAAGCGCGTCATGCGCGGCCAGGCCACCGCGGCCGCCCTGCTGATCGCCCCGCCGCTCTTCCCGCTCGCCGGCGAGTTCAAGCGCCCGGCCTACGACCCGAACAAGGCGAAGGCGCTCCTGGCGGAAGCCGGCTACCCGAACGGCTTCGAGGTGCCCCTCGACTGCCCGAACGACCGCTACGTCAACGACGAGGCGATCTGCCAGGCCGTGACCTCGATGCTCGCCCGCGTCGGCGTCAAGGTGAACCTGATCGCCCAGCCCAAGGCGAAGTACTTCGCCAAGATCCTGAAGCCCGCCTTCGACACCTCGTTCTACATGCTGGGGTGGACGCCGTCGTCGATGGACTCGCACAACATCCTGTTCGAGATCGCCGGCTGCCGCACCGACAAGGCCTCGCCGCGCGGCACCACCAACCTCGGGAACTACTGCAACCCGAAGGTCGATGCCCTGGCCGACAAGATCGAGCGCGAGACCGACCAGGAGGCCCGCAACCTGCTGATCAAGCAGGCCTACGAGATCGTCATGAACGACTGGGGCTACATCCCGCTCCACCAGCAGGCGCTGGCCTGGGGCGTGTCGAAGAAGGTCAAGCTCGTGCCCCGCGCCGACAACCAGATGATGCTGTACTGGGTGTCGAAGGAGCCGTAAGGCGCTCTGAGAGCCAACCCCTTGTAAGGACGAGCACTTCCCCTCCCCCTTGTGGGGAGGGGCTAGGGGTGGGGGTGGTGCTGGAGGCACCGCCCAGCTCTACGCGGCACGACCCCCACCCCTGACCCCTCCCCACAAGGGGGAGGGGAAAGCGCTCTATTTTTCAAACTTCAGCCCGAGGGAATCCTCGGACCACACCAGAACCCAAGAAACCCCCTCATGCTCGCCTTCATTCTCCGCCGCCTGCTGCAATCCGTCGGGGTGCTGCTGGCGGTCGGGCTGATCGCCTTCGCGATGTTCCGGTTCGCCGGCGATCCGGTGAACCAGCTCGTGGCACCCGATACGCCCTATGCCGAGCGGCTGCAGATCCGCCAGAGCCTCGGCCTCGACGATCCGGTGCTGGTGCAGTTCGCCCGCTACGCCGGCAACGCCGTGCGCGGCCAGTTCGGCAACTCGTACCAGTTCCGCCAGCCGGTCTCGACGCTGCTCGCCGAGCGCATGCCCGCCACCCTCGAGCTCGCGCTCTGCGCCACCCTGTTCGCGCTCACCGCCGGAATCCTGATGGGGGTCTACTCGGCGCTCCGCCGCGACAGCGTCGGCGCCAAGCTCGTCCAGGCGATCTCCCTCGTCGGCGTCTCGCTGCCGACCTTCCTGATCGGCATCCTGCTCATCTTCCTGTTCTCGGTGACGCTCGGCTGGCTGCCGTCCTACGGCCGCGGCGAGACGGTGCGGATCGGCTGGTGGACCACCGGCTTCCTGACGGTGTCGGGCTGGAAGGCCCTGATCCTGCCCTCGATCACGCTGGGCCTGTTCCAGATGACGCTGATCATGCGTCTCGTCCGGGCCGAGATGCTGGAGGTTTTGCGCACCGACTACATCCGCTTCGCGCGAGCGCGGGGCCTCACCACCCGCTCCATCCATTTCGGCCATGCGCTCAAGAACACGCTGGTGCCGGTCATCACCGTCGCCGGCCTCCAGCTCGGCTCGATCATCGCGTTCTCGATCATCACCGAGACGGTGTTCCAGTGGCCCGGTATGGGCCTCCTGTTCGTGCAGGCGGTGCAGAACGTCGACGTGCCGATCATGGCCGCCTACCTGCTGCTGGTCGCCCTCATCTTCGTGACGATCAACCTCGTGGTCGATCTCCTCTACACCATCGTCGATCCGCGCCTGCGCCTCTCGGTGCGGCGGGCGACGTGAGGATTTTTTGAAGCTCATGGCCTCCCCTGCCCCCGCCCTCTCAGCCGCAGCGCCACCCTCGCGCCTCGCGCGCTTCCTCGACTCGGATCTCTTCGCCAACTTCAAGCGCTCGAAGCTCGCCATCGCGGCCTTCGCCGCCACCGTTCTGTTCGTCGCCCTGGCGCTCCTCGCCCCCGTCATCTCGCCGCAAAACCCCTACGACCCGGCGCAGCTCGAGCTGATCAATGCCAGCCTGCCGCCGCTCTGGTACGCCGACGGCCAGGCGCCGTTCCTGATCGGCACCGACGATCAGGGCCGCGACGTGCTCTCGGCGGTCTTTTACGGCATGCGCCTGTCGCTCCTCGTGGGCGTGCTCGGCGTGCTGCTGTCGGGCTTCATTGGCATCGGCCTCGGGCTGATCGCCGGCTATGCCGGCGGCTGGGTCGACACCATCATCATGCGCGTCGCCGACGTGCAGCTGACCTTCCCGGCGATCCTGATCGCGCTCATCGTCGACGGCGTCGCCAAGGCGGTGGCCGGCGGCCACATGGAGGCGAACACGCAGATCGCCCTGATCGTCGTGGCGATCGGCCTGTCGTTCTGGGTGCAGTACGCCCGCACCGTGCGCGGCTCGGTGATGGTCGAGAAGAACAAGGATTACGTCCAGGCCGGCCGGCTCATCGGCCTGTCGGCGCCGGTGATCCTCACCCGCCACATCCTGCCGAACGTCACCGGCCCGGTCTTCGTCATCGCCACCATCAACCTGGCGCTCGCCATCATCACCGAGGCGACGCTGTCCTTCCTCGGCACCGGCCTGCCGGAGACGATGCCGTCGCTCGGCACGCTGATCCGCACCGGCAACCGCTTCCTGTTCTCGGGCGAGTGGTGGATCGTCGCCTTTCCGGGCCTGGCGCTGGCCGGCCTGGTGCTGGCGATCAACCTGCTCGGCGACTGGCTGCGCGACGCCCTGAACCCCAAGCTGCAATGACCGACATGACCCAACCCGTCCTCTCGGTGCGCGACCTGCGGGTCGAGTTCGCCACCCGCCGCGGCGTGCTGACCGCCCTCGACGGCGTCTCCTTCGAGATCAACCGCGGCGAGGTGCTCGGCGTCGTCGGCGAATCCGGCGCCGGCAAGTCGGTGACCGGCTCGGCGGTGATCGGCCTGATCGACCCGCCCGGCCGCATCGCCGGCGGCGAGATCCGCCTCAATGGCGAGCGCATCGACAACCTCGCTCCGGACGCGATGCGCAAGGTGCGCGGCAAGCGCATCGGCATGATCTTCCAGGACCCGCTGACCAGCCTCAACCCGCTCTACCGGGTCGGCTGGCAGATCGAGGAGACGATCCGCACCCACACCGATCTCTCGGCACGAGCCGCCCGCCAGCGGGCGATCGACCTGCTGGCCGAGGTCGGCATCCCGGCGCCGGAGCGGCGGATCGACGGCTTCCCGCACGAATTCTCGGGGGGCATGCGCCAGCGCGTCGTCATCGCGCTCGCGCTCGCCGCCGAGCCGGAGCTGATCATCGCGGACGAGCCGACCACGGCGCTCGACGTCTCGGTCCAGGCACAGATCATCACGCTCCTGAAGCGCCTCGGGCGCGATCACGGCACCGCCGTGATGCTGATCACCCACGACATGGGGGTGATCGCCGAGGCCGCCGACCGCGTCGCGGTGATGTATGCCGGCCGCGTCGCCGAGATCGGCCCGGTGGCAGCCGTAGTGGGCGATCCGCTCCACCCCTACGCCAAGGGCCTGATGGGGGCGATCCCGTCCCTGTCGCACGAGGCCGATCGGCTGGCCCAGATTCCCGGCGCGATGCCGCGGCTCTCGGCGATCCCGCCCGGCTGCGCCTTCAACCCGCGCTGCCCTAAAGTCTTTGCCCGCTGCACGGTGGACCGGCCCGAGCCCCTGGTCGTCGGCTCGCACCGGGTCGCCTGCCACCTCTACGACGCGTCCGGACAGGCCGCCGCATGAAGCCCCACATTGCGTTGAAGCCCGTGATCACCCCCCAGCCCGACTACGTGCAGGTCCGCGACCTGCGCCGCCTGTTCGACGTCTCGCGCCCCTGGCTCAACCGGGTGATCGAGCGCCAGCCGCGCCAGTACCTGCGCGCCGTCGACCACGTCTCGTTCTCGGTCGCCAAGGGCGAGACCCTGGCGATCGTCGGCGAATCCGGCTCCGGCAAGTCGACGGTCGCCCGCATGGTGGTCGGCCTGATGCCGCCCTCCGACGGCGAGGTGACGATCGCCGGCATCTCGATGACCGACCCGCGCCAGGCCGCCGAGCGGCGCCAGCTGCGCCGCCGCATCCAGATGATCTTCCAGGACCCCTACGCCTCGATGAACCCGCGCTGGCGGGTCGACCGGATCGTCTCCGAGCCGATCCGCGCCTTCGGGCTCCTCAGCGGCGAGCGCGAGATTCAAGCCCGGGTCGGCGAGCTCTTGACCCTGGTCGGCCTGCACCCGGACGACGGCAAGCGCTACCCCCACGCCTTCTCGGGCGGCCAGCGCCAGCGCATCGCCATCGCGCGGGCGCTGGCCTCCGAGGCCGAGTTCCTGGTCGCCGACGAGCCGACCTCGGCCCTCGACGTCTCGGTCCAGGCCCAGATCCTGAACCTGATGCGCGACCTGCAGGACCGGCTCGGCCTGACCTACCTGTTCATCAGCCACAACCTCGCCGTGGTGCGCCACATGGCGAACCGCATCGGCGTGATGTATCTCGGCCGCATCGTCGAGATCGGCGGCGGCCGCGAGCTCTTCACCGCCCCGAAGCACCCCTACACCCGCATGCTCCTCGACGCGGTCCCCGACCTTGCGCATGTCGGACGGCAGCGGGTGCCGGTGCAGGGCGAGATTCCGAACCCGATCAATCCGCCGTCAGGCTGCACCTTTCACCCGCGCTGCCCGTTCGCGAATGAGCGGTGCAAGGCGGAGGTGCCGGTGTTCCGGGATGGGGTGGCGTGTCATGCGGTGGAGGAAGGACGGTTGATGCCGGGGGGTGTGGCGGCGGTGGCGTAGTAGGGCGTGGCGCAAGTGTGATTCTGAGCCCGCTTGCGCCGCACTTAGTCTTCACTCCAATTACTATCTAGTTGTAATTTGCTATTATCAATTAGTTATTTCGATATACTTATCAGATTGATCGTGCACGCTAGCCCAAAGGGAAATTTCAAATATTTGTAAGAATTTTAATGTTGCAAAAGATTTTCTGTGTAATTTGGCCGCATCCAAGACATCGGCATACATCTTAAAGCCTATAATGGGTTGTGCAAGCCTCGATAATTTGCAATAAATCGTGAATTGAAGTCGGCGCGGCTAGCAATATCGAGCTTGAGACTATGAACATTGATTCTGGCGATCAGTCCTATCTCATTAGTTCTCTGAAGGCAGGAGAAGCAATGCTTGTACTTGGCGCGGGGGCGTCGTTTACAAGCGAAAACGCTCACGGCAAGAAGATAAAGATTGGAGACAGTCTTGCAAAAACTTTTGCAGAACGCGCTGGTATCGAATATGCGGGGGAAAATCTTGTCGAAGTTCTGGGGGCTGTGAGGGGCGCTATATTAAGCGATCCAATAATTCATTCAATACTAGCGACCGAATTCAAAGGATGCACACCGTCCTCTGAACTAGAAGACCTTTTTAAATTTACTTGGAAGAGAATATATACATGGAATATTGATGATACACTGGAGAATGCTAGAGGAAAATCGGTACAGTCCAAAAGATATTACAACGGATTAAGAGATAAGGCAGTCCAATTTGAAGGACTAAACATACTTCACATTATACATCTTCATGGCGAGGCAGCGAAACCGGAACATGGATTCATTTTAACAGAACAAGAGTACGCCGAGTACATAAAAAATGAAAAGCATTTTTGGTATCAGAAATTAGCTCAGGACTATCTATCAACATGTCCGATATTTATTGGGTCCAGGCTCGCAGAGCCTATACTTACTGCAGAAATTGAGCGGGCAAAACGCGATGGAAAAGTTGTTGGTGGTAAATCTTTTCTAGTAACACCTGACAAATTATCGGTCATACAAACAGCAAGCCTTAAAGCAAAAGGCATTGTTCATATCCAAAGTACTTTAGAAGAGTTTGTTAAATGGTTAAAAGTCCAAATGCCAGGAGGCTGGTCGCCGAGAGATATAGTCGCGGCTGCTAATAATCTTCGATCGAATTATCTTGATGGGATCAGCTACGATGAAATTCCGGCACTTCACAATGTAAAACCCATCTCGGTTAGAGAAATCAGAGATAACTTTGTCCACTTGAGCAAAACCGACCAAGATCGACGAGCGCGAAATTTTCTCGAAGGTTTTCAACCAAGTTGGGTTGTGGCATTATCAGACATTCCAGTGTGGCTAGACAATACAGAGCAGCTGTGCAGATCATTCGATGTTGCCGTAAAAAATAATAACAAGTTTTTTATTGTTACTGGTCAGGCCGGTAGCGGTAAAACAACTGCCGTAATGTCCATGATCGCAAAATATAGCGAAAATAACAATTTAGACATCTACGAACTAAAGCCCGATGTAAAAAATATTTCGAAAGTATTTTCGGTACTTAAACGGATTCATCATCGAAAAATAATCGTTTATATTGGCGACCTATTTATCTATGGTGACAACTTTAGGAATTATTTGGATAGCGTATCTGGCGAGCAAACGATTGTTGTTTCTACTGCTCGATCTGGCGAGTGGGGCGAGCATTTTATACGGTATTTAGGCGATCTCGTTACGCCATTTCAGTTTCAGAGATTCATCAGAAAAGATTACGAACCTCTGATTGAACGGCTGGTTAAATATGTACCGTCTCCTAAATTTCGGCAGCTAAATAAACAGGAGCAGATATCAAAACTTGCCGACTCCAAAAGCCAGCTGCTGATCGCGCTGCGTGAAGCCACACAGTCTGAGCGGTTTGATGAGATCATTACTAGCGAGTTCGAAGGCCTGCCCGACGATGACTCTCGTAGATTATTTATTATTATTGGAATATCCACGCTTGCCCGAGTTGGTATAAGCATTGAAGCCGCCAAAGAGGCATATGGATACATATCGGAAAAAAGAAGCTTCGAGCAAGCAATCAGCCCTCTAGATGGGATAGTATCAGAAACTGAGACTGGCCGTTTAGTAGCAAGACACGACCTATATGTTAGACATATTCTAGATAGTGTCACAAATTTCGATGAAATCGTCAAATCTATAACAGCAATTCTCAAAACTTATCGCAAATTTGATATTCCGGTTATAAAAAGTGTTGCACGTACTGATTACACCTTATTCAAGTATGTCACCAACCATTCCTTCGTTATAAATATTGCCAAAAGTCATGGTCGAATAAAAAGAGGAGCAGAAGTTTATCAGGATTTTGAGGTAGATTTTCAGCTGGATGGCCATTTTTGGCTCCAGTACGGTCTATACATGGCGGATGTGAATAAACTCGGATCCGCTATCGTGATGTTAAAAAAATCGATTGAGGCGTACTCCGCCAATGAATTTGCCATTCACGCCCTCGCTGATATAGAACTCAGAGTCGCAAAAGACAGACCAAACTACGATACGGCCACTAGATCATTGATCAATAACGCCGTTAAATCGCTTGCGACGCAAGATGCCAAAAGTCAAATCACAACAGATCAATATCCCATCGTGACATTAATTAATGGTCATCTCAGCGCTCTTATCAAACATGGTCAGCGGGAAGCCGCCAGAGAGGCAGCGGTAAGATATTTCGACAGAATAAAACAACTAGAAAAAGAAACCGATTCACCCGCACTACAAAAGGCAAAAGAAAGAGTTATAAAATTTACTACATTTGGTGGTCAGCCCCCATCGGAGTGGTCCGCCCTGAAGTATGGCTTTGAGCCGACGGAGGACGGACGCGATGGGAACGAAGAAGCACAAACCGGAAGAGGTTGTGGCCAAGCTGCGGCAGGTGGACGTGC
>NZ_JAZFXT010000054.1:0-56421 GCF_036448855.1 Methylobacterium ajmalii | reverse complement strand
TCGCGCCACCGGACTCGGCCAGCACCTTGGTGATCGCCGCGGTCAGCGAGGTCTTGCCATGGTCAACGTGACCGATGGTGCCGATGTTGCAGTGCGGCTTCGTCCGCGAAAACTTTTCCTTGGCCATCGCCAATACTCCGTCGATCGAATGCGTGCGTAATAGTCTGGATCGGTGCCCACCTGGGCGGGCACCGGAGGCTGAGAGCCGGCCCGGACCCGGGCCATCTCATCAAGCGTCGTTTCGCCTTAGGCGTACTTGGCAACCACCTTCTCGGCCTCGCCGCGCGGGACCTCTTCGTAGTGGTCGAACTGCATCGTGAAGTTCGCGCGGCCCTGGGTGAAGGAGCGCAGCTGGTTCACGTAGCCGAACATGTTGGCGAGCGGCACCATCGCGTTGATGACGTTCGCATTGCCCCGCATGTCCTGGCCCTGGATCTGGCCGCGGCGGGAGTTCAGGTCGCCGATGACCGAACCGGTGTAGTCCTCCGGGGTCACGACCTCGACCTTCATCACCGGCTCGAGCAGGACCGAGCCGCCCTTCTGCAGCGCCTCGCGGAGCGCGGCCCGCGACGCGATCTCGAAGGCCAGCGCCGAGGAGTCGACCTCGTGGTAGGCGCCGTCGACCAGCTCCACCTTGATGTCGACTACCGGGAAGCCCGCCAGGATACCGGCGGTCAGCACGCTGTTGAGGCCCTTCTCGACGCCCGGGATGTACTCCTTGGGCACCGAGCCGCCGACGATCTTCGACTCGAACGCGTAGCCGGCGCCCGGCTCGTTCGGCTCGACCACGAACTTCACCCGCGCGAACTGGCCGGTACCACCGGTCTGCTTCTTGTGGGTGTAGTCGATCTCAGTGCGCTTGGTCAGCTTCTCCCGGTACGCGACCTGCGGCTGGCCGATATTGGCCTCGACCTTATAGGTGCGCTTCAGGATGTCGACCTTGATGTCGAGGTGCAGCTCGCCCATCCCCTTGAGGATGGTCTGGCCCGACTCCTGGTCCGTGGAGACCCGGAAGGACGGATCCTCGGCGGCGAGCTTCGAGAGCGCGATGCCGAGCTTCTCCTGGTCCGCCTTGGACTTGGGCTCGACGGCGATCTCGATGACCGGCTCCGGGAACTCCATCTTCTCGAGGATCACGGCCTTGACCGGATCGCACAGCGTGTCGCCGGTGCGGGTGTCCTTGAGACCCGCGAGCGCTACGATGTCACCGGCGAACGCCTCCTTGATGTCCTCGCGGTTGTTCGCGTGCATCAGGAGCATGCGGCCGACCCGCTCCTTCTTGTCGCGGGTCGAGTTGATGACGTTCGCGCCCGAATCTACCTTGCCCGAGTACACGCGGCAGAACGTGATCGTGCCGACGTGGGGATCGTCCATGATCTTGAAGGCGAGCATGGAGAAGGGATCGGAGTCCAGCGGACGCCGGATCGTCTCTTCCTCGGTCTTGTAGTCGATGCCCTTGATCTCGCCGCGATCGGCGGGAGACGGCAGGTAGTCGACGACGCCGTCGAGCAGGGGCTGCACGCCCTTGTTCTTGAACGCCGAGCCGCACAGCACCGGGTGGAAGGCGCGACGCTGCACCGCCGTGCGCACCAGCTTGCGCATGGCATCCTCGTCCGGCTCGGTGCCGTCGAGGTAGGCCGCCATGGCGTCGTCGTCCATCTCGACGCAGGCCTCGACCAGCTTGGTGCGGTACTCCGCAGCCTGATCGGCGAGGTCGGCCGGGATCTCCTCCTCGGAGTAGTTGGCGCCGAGCGCCTCACCCGACCACACGATCGCCTTCATCTTGATCAGGTCGATCACGCCCTTGAAGGAGCTCTCGGAACCGATCGGCAGCTGCAGGCAGACCGGCTTGCCGGCCACGCGGTCGATGATGTCGGCGACGCACTTGAAGAAGTCGGCGCCGATCTTGTCCATCTTGTTGACGAACACGATGCGCGGAACGTCGTACTTGTCGGCCTGGCGCCACACCGTCTCGGTCTGCGGCTCGACGCCCTGGTTGCCGTCGAGCACGCACACGGCGCCGTCGAGCACGCGGAGCGAACGCTCGACCTCGATGGTGAAGTCGACGTGGCCGGGGGTGTCGATGATGTTCAGGCGCTTGTCGCGCCAGAAGCAGGTGGTCGCAGCCGAGGTGATCGTGATGCCACGCTCCTGCTCCTGCTCCATCCAGTCCATGGTGGCGGCGCCCTCATGGACCTCGCCGATCTTATGGGACTTGCCGGTGTAGTAGAGGATCCGCTCGGTCGTCGTGGTCTTGCCGGCATCGATGTGGGCCATGATGCCGAAGTTGCGGTAGTCCTCGATCGCGTGCGTGCGGGGCATCGGGGGGCTCCTGAAGGTAGGGGCCGCCGCACCAGGAGGGCGGCGGCGAAGCGGCTTTTACCAGCGGTAGTGCGAGAACGCGCGGTTGGCCTCGGCCATCCGGTGGGTGTCCTCGCGCTTCTTCACGGCGTTGCCGCGGTTGTTGGCGGCGTCGAGCAGCTCGGCCGACAGGCGCTCGACCATGGTGCGGTCGTTGCGCGAGCGGGCGGCCTGGATCAGCCAGCGGATCGCCAGCGCCTGGCGGCGCTCGGTGCGGACCTCGACCGGGACCTGGTAGGTCGCGCCGCCGACGCGGCGGGAGCGGACCTCGATCGCCGGGGCGACGTTCTCGAGAGCGGCGCGGAACACCTCGATCGGGTTCGCCTTGGCGCGGGCCTCGATGATGTCGAACGCGCCGTACACGATGGTCTCGGCGACCGACTTCTTGCCCTCGTACATCACCGAGTTCATGAACTTGGTGAGGACGATGTCGCCGTACTTGGCGTCGGGGATGATCTCGCGCTTCTCGGCGCTGTGGCGGCGGGACATCGCTCGCTCCGTCTTAACGTCTAAAAATCAACTGTTGTGCCCCGCGCAGGCCGCCTCAGCATGTTGCCGGCGACATCCTTGCAGGACAGGCGATAGATTACCGGTCCGTATCTCGACTGACGTCGGACAGGCTTACTTCGGGCGCTTGGCGCCGTACTTCGAGCGACGCTGCTTGCGGTTCTTGACGCCCTGGGTGTCGAGCACGCCGCGCAGGATGTGGTAGCGTACGCCCGGAAGATCCTTCACGCGGCCGCCGCGGATCATCACCACGGAGTGCTCCTGAAGGTTGTGGCCCTCGCCCGGGATGTAGCCGATGACCTCGAAGCCGTTGGTCAGGCGGACCTTGGCGACCTTACGCAGCGCCGAGTTCGGCTTCTTCGGGGTCGTGGTGTAGACGCGGGTGCAGACGCCACGCTTCTGCGGGCAGGCATCGAGAGCCGGCACCTTGTTGCGGGCCTTCTGCGCCTTCCGCGGATTGGCGATCAGCTGGTTGATCGTCGGCATGCCATTCCTCTCGCAACGCGTCGCCGTCCTGGCGACCGTCGTTTCTCAAATCTCGTCTGAACGACCGTCGCCCCGGGATGGAGCGCAACGCAATTCGCGCCCCAGGCTGAAACCAGCCTTTGGCGCGCCATGCGAGCAGAGGACCACCGAGGGACGAGCCCCAGCGATCATGCCGGTCTGACACGTGTCAGTCGCTTGAAGTTCGGTCGCGTTTAGGAGACTTGGATCGAGGCACGAGGGGCACGTCGATCAGCTGTCGCCTACGGCCAGCCGTTCAGTAGGAGGGCCTATTACGGGCTGGTGGCCGGGGCGTCAAGCAGAAACTTTCCTTTAAAGCTTGGCTGCTTACGCGAAAAGGCCGGCGCCCCTCACGGGGCGCCGGCCTCTGTTTGGAACGTGCGGCGGGCACGATGCCCGCCGGAAGCCCCCTGCCCTACTCGGCCGCCGGAAGCCGCTCGGCGACCGCCGCGCCGCTCTCCGCCGACTTCTGGGCCATGATCAGGCCGTCGCGGCGACGCGCGATCGACTTGATGTCGGCGATCATCGCGCCGGTGCCCGCCGGGATCAGCGAGCCGACGATGACGTTCTCCTTCAGGCCCTCGAGGTTGTCGACCTTGCCGTTGACCGCCGCCTCGGTGAGGACGCGGGTGGTCTCCTGGAACGAGGCCGCCGAGATGAACGAGCGGGTCTGCAGCGACGCCTTGGTGATGCCAAGCAGGACCGGGACGCCCTGGATCGGCTTCTTGCCCTCGGCGAGCAGCTTCTCGTTGAACTCGGCCAGCTCCATCCGGTCGATCTGGTCGCCCGTCAGGATCTCGGAATCGCCGCCGTCGGTGATCTCCACCTTCTGCAGCATCTGCCGGACGATGACCTCGATGTGCTTGTCGTTGATCGACACGCCCTGGAGCCGGTAGACCTCCTGGATCTCGTTGACGAGGTAGGCGGCGAGCTCCTCCACGCCCTTGATCGCCAGGATGTCGTGCGGCGCCGGGTTGCCGTCGACGATGAAGTCGCCGAGCTCGACCACGTCGCCGTCCTGCAGGTGGATGTGCTTGCCCTTCGGGATCAGGTACTCCACCGGCTCGGAGCCGTCGTGCGGGGTCAGGCTCAGGCGGCGCTTGTTCTTGTAATCGCGCCCGAACGAGATCGTGCCGGACTTCTCGGCGATGATCGCCGCGTCCTTCGGCCGGCGCGCCTCGAACAGCTCCGCCACCCGCGGCAGACCGCCGGTGATGTCGCGGGTCTTGGCGCTGTCGGTCGAGACGCGGGCGAGGATGTCGCCGGCCTTGACCCGGGTGCCCGGGTCGACGCCGATGATCGCCTCCACCGGCAGGATCGAGCGGGCATCCGAGCCGCGCGGCAGCTTCTGCACCCGGCCGTTCTGGTCGTGGACCGCGATCGCCGGACGCAGGTCCGCCGTCCGCGCCGAGCCGCGCCAGTCGATGACGACGCGCTTGGCGATGCCGGTCGACTCGTCGGTCGTCTCGGTGATCGACTGGCCGTCGATCAGGTCCTCGTAGGCCACGATGCCGTCGATCTCGGTCAGGATCGGCCGGGTGTAGGGATCCCACTCGGCGATGCGCTGGCCGCGCTTGATCGCGTCGCCCTCGTCGACCCGGACGCGGGCGCCGTATTGCAGGCGGTGGACCGCCCGCTCGGTGCCGTCCGGCCCGACGATTACCACCGCGACGTTGCGGCCGATCGCGACGAGATCGCCGTCCGAGTTGCGGGCGAGACCCCGGTTGCGGATCCGGACCGTGCCCTCGAAGCTCGACTCGATGAAGGACGAGTCGGCGATCTGGGCCGCGCCGCCGATGTGGAAGGTGCGCATCGTGAGCTGGGTGCCCGGCTCGCCGATCGACTGCGCCGCGATGACGCCGACGGCCTCGCCCATGTTGACGGGCGTGCCGCGGGCGAGATCGCGCCCATAGCAGGTGGCGCAGACGCCGTTCCGGGTCGCGCAGACCAGGACCGAGCGGATCTTCACCTCCTGGATGCCGGCCTTGGTGATCGGCTCGAGGTGCTTCTCCTCGATCGTCTCACCCTTGGCGACGATGATCGAGCCGTCGTTGGCGACCAAGTCCTCGGCCGTCGCGCGGCCGAGGATGCGGGTCGCCAGCGAGGCCACGACCTGGCCGGCATCGATGATCGCACGCATCCGGATGCCGTTCTCGGTGCCGCAATCCACCTCGCGGATCACCGCGTCCTGCGCCACGTCGACGAGGCGGCGGGTCAGGTAGCCGGAGTTGGCGGTCTTGAGCGCGGTATCGGCGAGGCCCTTGCGGGCGCCGTGGGTCGAGTTGAAGTACTCGAGAACGTCGAGGCCTTCCTTGAAGTTCGAGATGATCGGGGTCTCGATGATCTCGCCCGACGGCTTGGCCATCAGGCCGCGCATCGCCGCGAGCTGCTTCATCTGCGCCGGCGAGCCACGGGCGCCCGAGTGGCTCATCATGTAGATCGAGTTGACCTGCTTGTCGGCGCCATGCTCGTCCTTCTGCACGGACGAGATGCGGTTCATCATCTCGCCGGCGAGACGGTCGGAGCACTTGGCCCAGGCGTCCACGACCTTGTTGTACTTCTCGCCCTGGGTGATCAGGCCGTCCTGGTACTGCTGCTCGTAGTCCTTCACGAGTGTGCGGGTCTCGTCGACGATCGACCACTTGTTGTCCGGCACCACCATGTCGTCCTTGCCGAACGAGATGCCGGCGCGGAAGGCGTGGATGAAGCCGAGACCCATGATGCGATCGCAGAAGATCACCGACTCCTTCTGACCGCAATGGCGGTAGACGGTGTCGATCATCGCCGAGATCTCCTTCTTCGTCATCAGCTTGTTGACGACGTCGAAGGGAACGCGCTTGTGGCGCGGCAGCACGCTCGACAGGATCACGCGGCCCGGGGTGGTGTCGTAGATCCGCGAGACCTCGTTGCCCTCGGAATCCAGGCCCCTCCAGCGCCACTTGATCTTGGTGTGCAGGGTCACGGTGCGGGCCGCGAGCGCATGCTCGAGCTCGCCGAAATCACCGAACACGCCCCGCATCGGGTTCTTGGGATCGTTCGGCTTGTGCTCACCCGGCGAGCCGTCGGCGACGATCGACAGGTAGTACAGGCCGAGCACGATGTCCTGCGACGGCACGATGATCGGCGCGCCGTTGGCCGGGTGCAGGATGTTGTTCGTCGACATCATGAGGACGCGCGCTTCCAGCTGCGCCTCGAGCGACAGCGGGACGTGCACGGCCATCTGGTCGCCGTCGAAGTCGGCGTTGAACGCAGCGCAGACCAGCGGGTGCAGCTGGATCGCCTTGCCCTCGATCAGCTTCGGCTCGAAGGCCTGGATGCCGAGCCGGTGCAGCGTCGGCGCCCGGTTCAGCATCACGGGATGCTCGCGGATCACCTCGTCCAGGATGTCCCAGACCTCCGGCTTCTCCTTCTCGACGAGCTTCTTCGCTTGCTTCACCGTCGCCGAGAAGCCCTTAGCGTCGAGGCGCGCGTAGATGAACGGCTTGAACAGCTCGAGCGCCATCTTCTTGGGCAGCCCGCACTGGTGCAGCTTCAGCTCCGGGCCCACCACGATGACCGAACGGCCGGAATAGTCCACGCGCTTGCCGAGCAGGTTCTGGCGGAACCGGCCCTGCTTGCCCTTCAGCATGTCGGCGAGCGACTTCAGCGGGCGCTTGTTAGCGCCGGTGATGACGCGACCGCGACGGCCGTTGTCGAACAGCGCGTCGACCGCCTCCTGCAGCATCCGCTTCTCGTTGCGGATGATGATGTCCGGCGCGCGCAGCTCGATCAGCCGCTTGAGGCGGTTGTTGCGGTTGATGACGCGGCGGTAGAGGTCGTTGAGGTCCGAGGTCGCGAAGCGGCCGCCGTCCAGCGGCACGAGCGGGCGCAGATCCGGCGGGATCACCGGGACGACGGTCAGGATCATCCACTCGGGCCGGTTGCCCGACATCTGGAACGCCTCGATGATCTTGAGGCGCTTCAGGAGCTTCTTGGGCTTCAGCTCGGAGGTGGTGGTGGCGATCTCCTCGCGCAGGTCGGCCGCGATCTTGTCGAGGTCGAGCTCCTGCAGGATGCGCCGGATCGCCTCCGCGCCGATCATGGCGGTGAAGCTGTCCTCGCCGTACTCCTCCTGCGCGCGCAGGTACTCCTCCTCCGAGAGGAGCTGACGCTCCTTCAGGGGGGTGAGGCCCGGCTCGATGGTGACGTAGGACTCGAAGTACAGGATGCGCTCGAGGTCCTTGAGCGCCATGTCGAGAAGCAGGCCGATGCGGCTCGGCAGCGACTTCAGGAACCAGATGTGGGCGACGGGCGCGGCGAGCTCGATATGGCCCATGCGGTCGCGGCGCACGCGCGCGAGGGTGACCTCGACGCCGCACTTCTCGCAGATCACGCCCTTGTACTTCATGCGCTTGTACTTGCCGCACAAGCACTCGTAGTCCTTGATCGGCCCGAAGATCCGAGCACAGAACAAGCCGTCGCGCTCGGGCTTGAACGTGCGGTAGTTGATGGTCTCGGGCTTCTTGATCTCGCCGTAGGACCAGGACAGGATCTTCTCAGGCGACGAGATCGAGATCTTGATCTGGTCGAAGCTCTGAGGCTGAGCCTGCTGGTTGAAAAGATTCATGACCTCTTGGTTCATGATCTGCTCCTTGGCTGACGGGGCGCCGCGAAGGGCCGAGCCGGGGCCGCCGTCTGAGGGAAACGGGTTTCGGCGGCCGGGGCCCTCGTGAAGAGGACCCCGCCGCCGTCTTTAGTCGGTCGTGTCGGGGCAGGCCTACTCGGCCGCCTCCGGGGGCGCCTCGAGCTGGTCGTTCGCCGCGCGCTTGGAGGACAGGAGCTCGACGTTGAGGCCGAGCGACCGCATCTCCTTCACCAGCACGTTGAAGCTCTCGGGGATGCCCGCCTCGAAGGTGTCGTCGCCGCGCACGATGGCCTCGTAGACCTTCGTGCGGCCGGCGACGTCGTCGGACTTCACCGTCAGCATCTCCTGCAGCGTATAGGCGGCGCCGTAGGCTTCGAGGGCCCACACCTCCATCTCGCCGAAGCGCTGGCCGCCGAACTGCGCCTTGCCGCCCAGCGGCTGCTGGGTGACGAGCGAGTACGGGCCGATCGAGCGCGCGTGGATCTTGTCGTCCACCAAGTGGTGCAGCTTCAGCATGTAGATGTAGCCGACCGTGACCTTGCGGTCGAAGGGCTCGCCGGTGCGCCCGTCATAGAGCGTCGACTGGCCCGACCGGTCGAGGCCGGCCATCTCCAGCATCGTCTCGATGTCGGCTTCCTTGGCGCCGTTGAACACCGGGGTGGCCATCGGGACGCCGCGGCGCAGGTTGTTGCCGACCTCGGCGAGGTCCTGGTCGGTCAGGCCGGCCAGTTCCGATTCGCTGTAGATCGCCTTCATCCGCTCGCGCAGGGGCTCGATGTCGTGGGTGCGCAGGTACGCGTCCACGGCCTGCGAGACCTGCCGGCCGAGGCCCGCGGCGGCCCAGCCCAGATGCGTCTCGAGGATCTGGCCGACGTTCATCCGGCTCGGCACGCCGAGCGGGTTGAGCACGATGTCGGCGTGGGTGCCGTCCTCCAGGAACGGCATGTCCTCGATCGGCACGATGCGCGAGACGACGCCCTTGTTGCCGTGCCGGCCCGCCATCTTGTCGCCGGGCTGGATCTTGCGCTTCACCGCCACGAAGACCTTGACCATCTTCATGACGCCGGGGGGCAGCTCGTCGCCGCGCTGCAGCTTCTCGACCTTGTCGAGGAAGCGCTGCTCGAGGCGCTTCTTCGACTCGTCGTACTGCTTCTGCATCGCCTCCATCTCGGTCATGAGACGGTCTTCGACGACGGCGAACTGCCACCACTGCGACCGGGGGTACTCGGTCAAGAGCTCGCGGGTGAGCGTGGTCTCCTTCTTGAACCCCTTCGGCCCCGCCACCGGCGACTGGCCGACCAGCAGGTCGCCGAGGCGCGCGTAGGTGTTGCGGTCGAGGATCGCCTGCTCGTCGTCGCGGTCCTTGGCGAGACGCTCGATCTCCTCGCGCTCGATGGCCTGGGCGCGCTCGTCCTTGTCGACGCCGTGGCGGTTGAACACCCGGACCTCGACGATCGTCCCGGTGACGCCCGGCGGCACCCGCAGCGAGGTGTCGCGCACGTCCGAGGCCTTCTCGCCGAAGATGGCGCGGAGGAGCTTCTCCTCCGGCGTCATCGGGCTCTCGCCCTTCGGGGTGATCTTGCCGACCAGGATGTCGCCGGCGTGGACCTCGGCGCCGATATAGACGATGCCGGCCTCGTCGAGGTTCTTGAGCGCCTCCTCCGAGACGTTCGGGATGTCGCGGGTGATTTCCTCCGGACCCAGCTTGGTGTCGCGGGCCATCACCTCGAACTCCTCGATGTGGATCGAGGTGAACACGTCATCCTTCACGATCCGCTCGGAGAGCAGGATCGAGTCCTCGAAGTTGTAGCCGTTCCACGGCATGAACGCGACGAGCACGTTCCGGCCGAGCGCCAGCTCGCCGAACTCGGTCGAGGGACCGTCGGCGATGATGTCGCCCTTCTTCACCACGTCGCCGACGCGCACGAGCGGCTTCTGGGTGATGCAGGTCGACTGGTTGGAGCGCTGGAACTTCTGCAGGCGATAGATGTCGACGCCGGGCTTCGAGGCGTCAGCCTCGTCGGTGGCGCGGATGACGATACGGGTCGCATCGACCTGGTCGATGATGCCCGCGCGCCGGGCGCCGATGGCGGCACCCGAATCGCGCGCCACCACGGCCTCCATGCCGGTGCCGACGAAGGGCGCGTCGGCGCGAACCAGCGGCACCGCCTGGCGCTGCATGTTCGAGCCCATCAGCGCGCGGTTGGCGTCGTCGTTCTCGAGGAACGGAATCAGCGCCGCGGCGACCGACACGAGCTGCTTGGGCGATACGTCCATCAGGTCGACGCGCTCGGGGCCGACGACGATGACCTCGCCCGCCCGGCGGCAGACCACGAGGTCCTCCGTGAGCTTACGGTTCTCGTCCATCACCGCGTTCGCCTGGGCGACGTGGTACTTCGCCTCCTCCATGGCGGACAGGTAGGCGACCTCGTCGGTGACCACGCCGTCGCGCACGCGGCGGAACGGGGTCTCGATGAAGCCGTACTTGTTCACCCGGGCGAAGGTCGCGAGCGAGTTGATCAGGCCGATGTTCGGGCCTTCCGGCGTCTCGATCGGGCAGATGCGGCCGTAATGGGTCGGGTGCACGTCGCGCACCTCGAAGCCGGCGCGCTCGCGGGTCAGACCGCCCGGGCCGAGCGCCGACAGGCGGCGCTTGTGCGTCACCTCGGAGAGCGGGTTGGTCTGGTCCATGAACTGCGACAGCTGCGACGAGCCGAAGAACTCGCGCACCGCGGCCGCGGCGGGCTTCGCGTTGATCAGGTCCTGCGGCATCACGGTGTCGATGTCGACCGACGACATCCGCTCCTTGATGGCGCGCTCCATGCGCAGGAGGCCCAGGCGGTACTGGTTCTCCATCAGCTCGCCGACCGAGCGCACCCGGCGGTTGCCGAGGTGGTCGATGTCGTCGATCTCGCCCTTGCCGTCGCGCAGGTCGACGAGCGCCTTGACGACCGCCAGCATGTCCTCGCGCCGCAGCGTCCGCACGGTGTCGGCCGCGTCGAGGTCGAGGCGCATGTTCATCTTCACGCGGCCGACGGCCGAGAGGTCGTAGCGCTCCGCGTCGAAGAACAGCGAGTGGAACATCGCCTCGGCGGTGTCGAGGGTCGGCGGCTCGCCCGGGCGCATCACCCGGTAGATGTCGAACAGCGCGCCCTCGCGGGCCGAGTTCTTGTCGACCGCGAGCGTGTTGCGGATGTAGGGACCGATGTTGACGTGGTCGATGTCGAGGACCGGGATCTCCTCGATGCCGACGTCGGTCAGGCCCTTGAGGACCTTCTCGCTGATCTCGTCGCCGGCCTCGGCGTAGATTTCGCCGGTCTTGTAGTTGACCATGTCCTCGGCGATGTACTGGCCGATCAGGTCCTCGTCGGTAGCGCGCAGCGCCTTCACGCCCTTCTCGGCGATCTGGCGGGCGGCCCGCGCGGTCAGCTTCTTGCCGGCCTCGAGCACCACCTCGCCCGACTCGGCGTCGATGAGGTCGGTGGTGGCCTTGAAGCCCTTCAGCCGCTCAGCGTCGTAGGGCACGCGCCAGTCGTGGCCGTCGCGCACATAGGCGACGCGGTTGTAGAAGGTCGAGAGGATCTCCTCGCCGTCGAGGCCGAGAGCGAAGAGCAGCGAGGTGACCGGGATCTTGCGCTTGCGGTCGATGCGCGCGTGCACGATGTCCTTGGCGTCGAACTCGACGTCGAGCCAGGAGCCGCGATACGGGATGATGCGCGCCGCGAACAGGAGCTTGCCCGAGGAGTGGGTCTTGCCCTTGTCGTGGTCGAAGAACACGCCCGGCGAGCGGTGCATCTGCGAGACGATGACGCGCTCGGTGCCGTTGACGATGAAGGTGCCGTTCTCCGTCATCAGGGGCATGTCGCCCATGTAGACGTCCTGCTCCTTGATGTCTTTGACCGACTTGGCGCCGGTATCGGGATCGACATCGAACACGATCAGCCGCAGCGTCACCTTGAGCGGCGCGGCGAAGGTGATGCCGCGCTGGCGGCATTCGTCGACGTCGTACTTCGGCTGCTCGAACGTGTACTTCACGAACTCGAGGAGCGCGGTCGAGGAGAAGTCGGAGATCGGGAAGACGGACTTGAAGACCGATTGCAGGCCCTCGTCGCCGCGCCCACCCTCGGGCTCGTCCACCATCAGGAACTGGTCGTATGACGCCTTCTGGACCTCGATGAGGTTCGGCATCTCGGCGACTTCCCGAATCTTGCCGAAGAACTTGCGAATGCGCTTGCGACCGACCAGCGTGTTGGCCATGGGTTGACCTCGCTCCTCATCCACCGCTTATACGGCCCCGGTGGGACGCCGGCCGAATCGGACCCGCATCAAACCTGCCGTGACCGCGCGGGCCGCCCGTGATCGGCCGCCCGCATCCCTTGAAACCTATATGGTGATCCGTGCCCCGGATCCCGAGGGGGTGCGCTTAAAGCGACCATAGCCCGCGAGCGCGAGGCCCGCGGGCTGGTGGCCCCGGACCGGCCGAGGCCGGTACCGGAGCGCGGGGCGGGCCGGAAGGCCCGCCACCGTCTTACTTGAGCTCGACCTTCGCGCCGGCCTTCTCGAGCTGGGCCTTGAGCTTGGCGGCGTCGTCCTTGGACACGCCCTCCTTGACCGGCTTCGGAGCGCCCTCGACCAGGTCCTTGGCCTCCTTGAGGCCGAGACCGGTGATCGCGCGGACCTCCTTGATGACCTCGATCTTCTTGTCGCCGGCCGAGGCCAGGACAACGGTGAACTCGGTCTGCTCCTCGACGGGGGCGGCAGCGGCGCCACCGGCCGGGCCGGCGGCGACGGCGACGGCGGCAGCCGCCGAGACGCCCCACTTCTCCTCGAGCATCTTCGCGAGCTCGGCAGCCTCGAGAACGGTCAGCGAGGACAGGTCGTCGACGAGCTTGGCAAGATCAGCCATTTTTCACTTCCTGATGTTGTCGGTTTGAACGGTTTCGACTCGAACAGCCCGTTAGGCCGCTTCGTCGGCCTGGGCGTCGCCGGTCTTGGCATAGGCCCCGAACACGCGCGCGAGCTTGGCGGCCGGCGCGTTGACGACCTGGGCGATCTTCGTCGCGGGAGCCTGGACAAGGCCCACGAGCTTGGCGCGCAGCTCATCGAGGGACGGCAGCGAGGCCAGGGCCTTCACGCCGTCCGGGTTCAGGGCGGTCGTCCCCATGGCCCCGCCGAGGATCACCAACTTGTCGTTGGCCTTGGCGAAGTCCACCGCCACCTTGGCGGCCGCGACCGGATCGCTCGAATAGGCGAGCAGGGTCGGGCCCTTCAGGAGGGGCTGGATGGAGGCGACGTCCGTGCCTTCGAGAGCGATGTTGGCGAGGCGGTTCTTCGCGACCTTCACGGTGGCGCCGGCCTGCTTCATCTGCGAGCGCAGCTTCTGCATGTCGGCGACCGTGAGGCCCTTGTAGTGGGCCACGACGACGACGGAGGTGTTGGTGAACACCCCGTTGAGCGTCGAGACGAGATCAGCTTTTGCTGCTCTGTCCACCTTGGCTCTCTCCGGTTGGCGGAACCCGGATGGGCCCCGCCGGTTGCAGTTGCCGCCCAGGATGAGCCGGGGCCTTGCGAGAAGACCGCGACGTCCTGAACGACGCTTTCACGGCCCTGCCCCCGATACGAAGAACCTCGCGGCCCCGCGCCTCGGGTGAGATTGGTTCAAACCGACGCCCCGCCGGCCCGGATGGGCTGTGGGGCGGTGAAATTCGGTCTTCCCCGTCTGTGCAGGCGGCTATTAAGCCGGCGAACCGGCGCCTGCAGTCTCGGACAGGACATGGCCGGACGGGGCGCGAGGGGTTTCCCCCTGAGCCCTTCCGGCCACTTCGGCCACCCGGTCGCCCGGGAGCCTCTCTCAAGGACGGGCCGATCGGCCCAATCCTTTCGAACTTGGAAACGTGGAGCCGGGTCTATAGCGGCGTGCAATCCGCCTGCCAAGACCCCGGGACGGGAAAATCAGGCCCTCGCGGGAGGAAATTCGGTCGCAGGGGAGTGCCCCGGGTCCGCGTTCCTATTTCGCCTTCAGGAAGTCGCCCACCTCCAGCAGCACGAACTCGTTGTCGTCGACCTGGTGCGGGTCGCGGCTGGCCGAGAACGGCAGGTTGTTGTCGTTGCCGACGACGATGTGGGTGTCGTCGACCCGGTCGACGTTCTCGATCGTCAGGAACGGGAAGGCGAGCGCCCCGTCGGTCAGGGGCTTGCGCGCCTTCTTGCCGGGGTCGGCGATGCGCATCAGGTCGATCGAGCCGATCTTGCGCACCGGGCCGCCCTGGTTGGCGTCGGTCATCTCGATCTTGAACACGCGCTTGAAACTGGCCGGGACCGAGAAGCAGTCCGGCCCCTTCTGGCCGGCCGGGCAGGCCTTGTCGGCGGTGCCCTCGCCGTCGTCGCGCTCGATCACGAGGCCGGTCGTGGCGTCGATCAGGTTGAAATCCCCGATGGCGTGGCCGTTCGCATCCAGCGGATACAGCCAGGAGCGGCCGGTCCAGGCCCGGGCACCGGTGTCGAATTCGAGGATGCGCAGCACCTCCTTGCCGTCGCGGGTCTCGAACGCCTTAGCGTCGGCGTCCCAGAGCGGGCCCTCCAGCAGCGCGTAGAGCCGGCTGCCGTCCGGCGAGGCCGCCATGCCCTCGAAGCCCTTGGAGCGGCGGGCATTGAACGCGACCGCGCCGCCCGGCATCGCCGGGGTGGTGACCGCCGGGTTGTCGGGGGAACGCACCGGCTTGCCCGAGGCCGTTGTCTCGATCACCGCCTGCACCTTGCCGCTGCGGTCGACCTCGATCAGGAACGGGCCGAATTCCTCGCCGATCCAGATCCGGTCGCCGACGAACTGGAAGCTCTCGGGGTCGAAGTCGCTGCCGGTGAGGTAGCGGCTCTCGCTCGCCTCGTTGGCGATGCGGAACGGCACCTTCCGGTCGGGATCGCGCAGATAGATCGTCTCCAGGCGCTCGACGCCGCCCTTGTCGAAGTCGATCCGGTAGCGGTTGAGGTACAGCATCGCGTCGGGCGAGTTCGCCTTGGTGCCGAAGCCGTTGTCGGTCAGCACCCAGTAGGTGCCGTCCGGCATGTGCTTGATGCCGGAATGGCCCTGGAGCGGCTGGCCGCGCAGGGGCAGCTTCATGCTGGTCGTCCGCCCCATCGACTGCGCCTCGACCGTGCCGACCGCCTCGACCCGGCGCCCGGTGGTGAACTTGCCCGGCGTGGCGAGGTCCCTGGGCGCGTCCGCCGGCAGGGGCGCGACGCCGTCGGCCGGCAGCACCGCGTGGCCGGCGAGCGTCGCCGGGAAGGTCGGGACGGCTTGAGCCTGCGCGGGCTGCGCTTGCAGCGCCTGACCCTGCGGGGCCTGCGCCAGGGCGGCGGTGGCGACCGACATCAGCAGCGTGAGGGCGAGAACGGAACGGCGCGGCATGGAAGATCCTCGGGCGGCTTTTGAGCGCGCCCGTTCCTTGCGGATCTCCCATGTCAGCCAGGTGACGACAGGCGGCGACGACAGCTGCTCCGGTGCGATCCGGGTGCGCGGCCTCAGCCGTGATGCGGCTCGCCCGGGGCCGGCATCCGCTTCGCGCCGCGGTCGAGGGCGGAGCGGATGCGGTCGGCGAGCTCGGCCTTGCGGTAGGGCTTGCCGAGCACGTCCATGGTCGGGGTCGCGGGCCCCTGCGCCACCAGGTCCTCGTTGTAGCCGGTGGTGAGCAGCACCGGCAGGTCCGGCCGCAGGCGCCCGGCCCGCTCGGCCAGCACCAGACCGTTGACGCTGCCCGGCATCACGATGTCGGAGAACAGGAGGTCGATGCGCGCCTCGCGACCCAGGATCTCGAGCGCCTCCTCGCCGTCGCGGGCGGTGAGCACGCCGTAGCCGAGGCTCTCCAGGTATTCGCGGGCGAGCGCCCGCACGTCGTCGCTGTCCTCGACCACCAGGACGGTCTCGTCGCCGCGCCGCAGCACCGCCTTCGGCTCGACGGGCTCCTCCTCGGTCGAGGCGTCGTGGCCGGCGGGAAACAGCATCGTGATGGTGGTGCCGCCCTCGGCCTCGGCGGACCGCGGCCGGGACTCGATCTCCAATCGGCCCCGCGACTGCTGCACGAAGCCGTGCGCCATGGCGAGGCCGAGGCCGGTGCCCTTGCCCGGGCCCTTGGTCGAGAAGAACGGCTCGGTCGCCCGCTCGGCGACCCCGGGCGGCATCCCCTCCCCTTCGTCGCGGACCCGGAGCGCGACGTAGTCGCCGGGCGGCAGGGCGCGGGCCTTGCCGTTGCCGTTGAGGTGGACGGGCGCGGTCGAGATCGTCACCGTGCCGCCCGCCGGCATCGCGTCGCGGGCGTTGATGAGCACGTTGAGGAGCGCCATCTCGAGATTGGTGCGGTCGAGGGTGACGGCGGGCAGCCGCGGCGTCAGATCGAGGCGCACCGAGACGTTGCGGCCGAGCGTGCTCTCCGCCACCTCGGCGAAGGCCAGCACCAGGGCGTTGAGGTTGAGCGGGCGCGGCTCGAGCCGCGCCTTGCGGGCGAAGGACAGGAGCTGCTTCGTCAGCTTCGCGCCGCGCTCGGCGGCGCCGGCCGCGTTGGCGAGCTGGCGCTGCGCCCGCTCGCTCGTGACCGAGCCCCGGGCCAGTTCGAGGTTGCCGGTGACGACCTGCAGCAGGTTGTTGAAGTCGTGGGCGAGGCCGGCGGTGAGCTGGCCGATCGCCTCCATCTTCTGCGCCTGGCGATACGCCTGCTCCGAGACCCGGCGCCGGGTCACGTCGAGCTGCGAGGCGAAGAAGTAGACGATCTCCCCGGCCTCGTCGAAGACCGGGCCGATGAAGATGCCGTTCCAGAACGGCGAGCCGTCGCGCTTGTAGTTGAGGATCTCGGTGGCGATCGCCCGGCGCTCGGCGACCGCCTGGCGCAGCTCGGCCACGGTCTCGCGGCTGGTCTCCGGCCCCTGCAGGAAGCGGCAGTTGCGGCCGATCAGCTCGGCTTGCGTGTAGCCGGTGAGGTCCTGGAACGCCCGGTTGGCGAACGCGATCGGGTTGTCGGGCTGCCGGGGATCGGTCAGGATCATCGGCATCCGGGTCATCTCGATCGCGGCGAAGAACACGCTGCCGCGGTCGTCGAGACCGGGCTCGCGGATCGTCGCCGATTTCAGATGCGCCAGGGACGGCGCCTCGGCGGAGTGGCTCTCGCCCGGCTCCGCCATCCCGGCCTGCATCGGCCCGGCCCGATCGTCCTCGCTCACGCCATCCCGCCGGTATCGACCGTCCCTGTGAGCCGCGACAATGGGGGGCGAGACCAGATCGTGCAAGGTTTTCCTGCCCGCGCCCGTTGCGCCCTCCCCGCCTCGCTCCTCCCTCGGGCCGCCCGGGACGGGCCGCACCCCGGAACCGAGCCGGCTTCAAGAAACTCGGCCGGGCCGCACGAACGGCCTTGCGGCCCCCGGGGCCCCTCGCTATAAGCCCCCTCGTCGGCCGGCGGCCGGCCGTTCGGAGTGTAGCGCAGTCTGGTAGCGCACCACGTTCGGGACGTGGGGGTCGCAGGTTCAAATCCTGCCACTCCGACCATTTTCCCCTAGGGGGAATGTGTCTTCCCGAGAACAAGCCTGGAGCCCGGCCACAGGTTCGTGCAAAGATCGGCCCTCAAGGCCCGGCTACATGTTTCGGCCGCTGGTTCGGTTCGGTCAGGCCGCCTTCTTCTCGCGCTTGCCGCCAAAAGCCGCCCTCACCCCTTTCATGTGGCTCGGCGAGTGGTGCCCGTATCGGCGCTCGATCATCTCGACGGTCATGCCGACGTAGCCGGCCAGCTCCCGGATATCGACGCCAGCCTGCATCCCCCACGTGACCGCGGTGTGCCGAAGCGAGTGCCTGACGACGTCGTCGCCGAAGCCCAGATCGTGGCACAGGTTCGCGAACGAGCGCTTCGTCGACCCGACCGGCTTGCCGTTCCGCTCGACGACATGCCGCTGACCCAGGACATGGTGCCACCGCCACAGGTGGGTCACGAGGTTGTCGGGCATCCGGACCGTCGGCGCGCGCTTGTTCTCGGCCTCCTTCCGGCCGATAGCCTTGCGGTGGAAGATGGCGACCCGCTTGATCACCGGCAGCCGGACCTTGCGCTCGTAGACCTGGCCGTCGACGGTGACGCTCTCGACGTGGTCCTCCATGGAGGTCTGGGTCGTGAGCTCCATCCTGGGCTTGCCCTCGACCTTGACGAAGACCGCGCCCATGCCTGCCGGACCGGGGACGACCTGCCGGAGATCCGGGACTGGGTCTGGCCGTAACCGCCCGCCCCGTCCCATCCGGACCCGAGCCGGGCCGAGGGCGGCCTCGGTGCGGGGGGTAGGTCGGGGGACGCCCAAGCCGCCTCGGACGGCGTCCGGCCCGACGCGGCGCCGGGCCCGGCGAGAGCGGCGCGGCGCGATCGCCTCGCCGGTCGCGGATCTTGGTCGGGCCCAGGCAATCGCTCCCGGGAGTCCGCGCGCCGTCGCGAGGGTGGCGCGGCCTACGGCGACGAGGCGGCATCCGGCGCAGGACCGGGCCGGCCCTCCGCCCGGGCGAGGCCGGCGCAGCGCCGCATCTCCTGGCGCAGCACGGAGACCGGCTCGTCGGCACCGCCCGCCGCGAGTTCCAGGGCGAGGCGCGCCAGGACCGCCTCGTCGTCGAGGGGCACCGTCTGGGCGACGAAGGCGGCGGTGAAACGCGCGCTCGCCTGGGGATCGAGGCGCATCCGCTCGCAGGCCCATCGCGCCAGGAGCCGGTTGCGACGGCTGCGCTCCTGGAAGCGCGTGCTCTCCTCGTGGACGAACCGGCGCTCGAAGGCCCGCTCGCGTTCATCGAACGTCATCATGACACCCTCCCGTGACGAGCCTCCCGCGCGCCGCGGCCATTCAATCCTCGACGAGCCGGTGCATCCGGTCGTGGTGCAGGCAGACCTGCCGGCCGCCGGAGCGCTGGAGCGCCCCCTCGCCTTCCAGTTGCGAGAACGTCCGCGAGACGGTCTCGATGGTCAGCCCGAGATAGTCGGCGATGTCCCGGCGCGGCATCGGCAGGTCGAAGGTGCCGGTACCGCCCATCCGCGCGTCAACGTCGAGCAGGAAGGCCGCGACGCGCTCCTGCGCCGACCGTCGCCCGAGCAGCAGCATGTGGTCCTGGGCGTGGCGCAGGGAGCGCTTCGCCAGGCTCCAGAGCTGGCAGGCGACCTCCGCCCGGACGGCGGCGATCCGCTCGATCTGGCGCCGCTTGAAGATCAGGACCCGGGTTCCCGACAGGGCCTCGGCGGTGTGCCGGTGGGTCTCGGCCTGCTCGAAGCCGAACAGGTCGCCCGGCAGGTGAAAGCCGGTGACCTGGCGCCGGCCGTCGCTCAGGATCTTGTGGGTGCGGACCGCGCCATGAAGCACGCGATAGACGCTCTCGGCCTCCTCCCCGTCGCCGAAGATCTCCTCCTCGCGGGCATAGGCGAGCGGCGTGCCGACGAATTCCGGGCAGCCGGAGAAGAGACCGGCGCCGTCGCGTGTCGGAAACGGTGTGCGCAGGCTCGCGGTCGCACGCCGGACCGGAGGGCGGACCATCTCTCGCGACATCGATGCGTCCCTCATCCTCGCCGTGGAAGCGGCGAAGGTGTCAGGAACCGCGTCGGACCGACATTCCGGCCCGTCGCTTAAGTAGACCCCCTTAAGGACAACCCCTTATCGGCCGGCGGCCCGACCCGGAGGCGGGCGTGCCGGGCCGCCGGGAGGCCGACGACAGCCTCCAACGCGAGCGGCTCGTCGAGGAGGGGTACGCCGGCCTCGCGGGCGCGGGTCGGGATGTCCGGTGATCAGGACCGCGGGAATGTCGGTTCCGATGGCGCGCAGGCGACGGCAGGCCTCGAGCCCGTCCATCTGCGGCATCATCTGGTTGAGCAGCACGCGCCGGGGACAGGGATCGGGGAAGGCCGGCAGGCGTTCGGGTCCGCTGGCGAAGGTTCGACGCGGTGCCCCTCGCTCTCGAACAGCAAGCGGGTCGACTGCAGGACGGCGGGGTCGTCGTCGACGAGGCAGAGGGGTGAGGCGTGTGGCATCGGACCGCCGCGGGATCGAGGCTCGGCTACGGGAGCCGATCCTCGGCCACCGCCCCGCTGCCCGCCTTGATCTGCCTCAAACGCGTCAGGCGAGGCCGGCCAGCACCGCCCGGCGCACGAGGTCCTGGACGCTGGCCGCCTGCGTCTTGGCCATCAGCTTCGCCCGGTAGATCTCGACGGTGCGCGGGCTGATGCCGAGGGCGCGGCCGATCTCCTTGCTGGTGGCGCCGGCGACCAGGCGGTCCAGGACCTGGCGCTCGCGCTCGCTGAGCGTCTCCACCCGGTGCAGGAAGTCCTGCACCGCCGGGTCGGCCGCGATCCCGGTGCGGCCGGGAGACAGGGCGGTGCGCAAGGCCCGAAGCAGCACCTCGTCGCCGAAGGGCTTCTCGATGAAGTCGCAGGCCCCACGCTTCATCGCCTCCACGGCGAGCGGGACGTCGCCGTGGCCCGTCATCACGACGATGGGCACCGCGTGCCTGGCCTCGCGCAGGCGGCGAAGCAGTTCGAGGCCGTCGATGCCGGGCATGCGGATGTCGGTCAGGATGCAGCCCGCCGCCGGCATGGCCAGCCGCTCGAGCAGCTCCGTGCCGGTTTCGTAGAGGCGGACGGTGAAGCCGGAGGTTTCGAGCAGGAAGGCGAGCGAATCCCGCAGGGCGGGGTCGTCCTCCACGATGTGCACCGTCTCAGCCGCCATGGTCCGGCTCCTCGTCATGCGTCGCCGGGAGGCCGAGCCGGAAGGTCGCGCCGCCGGACGCGTTGCGCTCCACCGTGAGGCGCCCGCCATGCGCCTCGACGATGGTGCGGCAGATCGAGAGCCCGACGCCCATGCCGCCCGGCTTGGTGGTGACGAAGGGCTGGAACAGGCGCTCGGCCAAGTCCTCGGCGATCCCCGGTCCGGTATCCGAGACGGCGATCTCAACCTCGTCGGGGGGATTGAGCCGGACCTCGATGCCGAGCTCGCGGACCGGGCTGCGCGCCATCGCCTCGCGGGCGTTGCGGATCAGGTTGACCAGGACCTGCTGGACCTGGACCCGGTCGGCGAGCACGCAGCCGATCCGCTCGTCCAGGCGGAGGTGCAGGGCGATGCCCTGCTCGCGGGCCCCGACCATCGCCAGCGCGCAGGCGTCCTCGATCAGCTCCGCGACCGGCTCGATGCGCCGCTCGGTCTTACCCGGGGCGATGAAGTCGCGCAGGCGGCGGATGATCTGGCCGGCCCGCAGCGCCTGCTCGGCGACCTTGTCGAGGATCTCGACCGCCGTGGCGACGGTGCCGGGATCGGGATCGGGATCGGCGAGGAGGCGGCGGCAGCCCCTGGTGTAGTTGGCGATGGCCCCGAGCGGCTGGTTGAGCTCGTGGGCGAGCAACGCCGCCATCTCGCCCATCGCGCTCAGGCGCGACACGTGGGCCAGCTCGGACTGGAGTTCCTGCAGGCGGGCCTGGATCCGCTGGTACTCGGTGAGGTTGTGGATGAAGCCCGTGAAGAAGACCCGCGGGCCCGAGCGCATCTCGCCGATGGCGAGATCCATCGGGAAGGTCGAGCCGTCGCGCCTGCGGCCGGTGACCTCCCGGCTGGTGCCGATGATGCGCCGCTCCCGCGTATGGCGGTAGCGGGCGAGGTGGCCGTCGTGCTCGCCCCGCGCGGCCTCTGGCATCAGGAGCCGGACGTTCCGCCCGACCGCCTCGCCGGCCGAGTAGCCGAACAGGCGCTCGGCGGCGGCGCTGAAGAAGCGGATCTGGCCGACCTCGTCGATGACCACCATCGCCTCCGGAACGGTGTCGAGGATCGAGCGCAGGTGGGCCTCCCGGGCGCGCAGGTCCGCCTCGACCCGCTTCTGCTCGTCGATGCTGACGACGATCCCCCGGTGCCGGAGCGGTCGACCGGCGTCGTCGAGATGCACCTGTCCCCGGGAGCGCACCCAGCAGACCTCTCCGCCGGGCCGGGTGACGCGGTAGGCGAGATCGTAGGGCCCGCCATCCTTCAGCGCCCGCTGGATGGTCTGCGCCCTGATGCGCCGGTCGTCCGCGTGCACCACGGCCTGGGTCGCCGCGAACGTTGTCAGATCGGCGGGCGGAACGCCGAAGACGCGCACGCAGGCCGGCGAGACCGCGACCCGGCCCGTCGAGAAGTCCAGCGACCAGACGCAGACGCCGACCTCGTCGAGGGTCTCGCGAAGCTCATCGGGGGTCGACGTGCCGGCACCGCCCTGATCCACCGCGAATGCAGTCATCGTATGGTTCATCGCTCTGTGAGAGGGACAGCCCTGGAGCCGGAGCGCCGCCGATCACTGGTTCGAACGGCTGATCCGTAAGTTATCTTTTGTTAAATCTCTGCCTCCAATTGTTCGTCTCGCTCAATCATGCATGAATCACCTGTGTTATGCCAAGAGTCTACAGCAGAGGCCCGGTATTCCACCGGAGAGGTTAGGAGCGGCCACCGTCCCGCGGCCGTGCCGGCCGGCCCCGTCCCGTCGATGCGGGCGACCGGTCCGGACGGGCCCAGCGCGCATCCGGGGCGCAGGCCGTCGCGGCGAGGGCGCGCGGCCGGCCCCCCGTTGCGCTGGATCAAGGCCGGGCCGGCCCCTCGGGAGGAACCATGGCGTTCGGCCCATGACCGGAGACGATCCATGTCGATGCCTCCTCCCTCCCCGCTCGCCGCCCTGCGCGACGTCCTCATCGGCACCGTCGTGGAGGACGAGCACGACCCGGTGTCGCCGGCGATCGGGTACGGTCTGTCGCTGGCCGAGGCGGCCAACGCGCACGTGACGATCCAGTCGTCCTCATGGTGCCTGTTCGGCACCGATAGCTGGCTCGGCGGCGCCTCCGACGACGGTCTCACGGTCATCGACCGCCGGCTCGACGCCCTGGCCCGCGCCTATGCCGAGACGGCGGCCGGCGCGGCGGCGCAAGCCGGCCTGGTCTGCACCCGGGACACGCCGCGGCTTCCCTACCCCGAGGTGGTGCATCGGCTGGCTGCCGAGGCGCGGCTGCACGACCTGACGGTTCTCGACCTCGATCCGCGCGGCGGGATCCTCTCGCTCGAGACGATCGAGGCGGCGCTCATGACCAGCGGCCGCCCGGTCCTCGCCGTTCCGCGCACGCACCCCGCCTTCGCCGGGCGGCGGATCCTCCTGGCCTGGGACGGCAGCCTGCAGGCGGCCCGCGCCGCCAGCGAGGCGATGCCGTTCCTGCGCGCCGCGCAGGCGGTCGAGATCGTGTCGGTCGGCGACGCGGACGACCTCCTCGCGACGGTGCCGGGGGCCGAGTTCGCGCGTCGCCTCGCGCGGCACGGCGTCGCCGTCGCGGTCAGCAACCTGCCGGTGGCGGGCAGCATCGCGGACACGCTGCGCGGCCATGCCGGCCTGTTCCGGGCCGACCTGATGGTGATGGGCGCCTACCGGCATTCCCGCGTGCGGGAATTCGTCTTCGGCGGCGTGACCCGCTCGCTCCTGATGGACGCACCGGTCCCGCTGTTCCTCGCGCATTGACCGGCGCGACGCCCCGCGACCCGGCATCGCCCGCCCCGGGGCTCCCGGATGCCGGCCCGCCGGGCGGGGGGCCGTTCAGGGCGGCGGTCCGCCCCCGCCCGCCCGGGTCTGGTCCGCGAGCGGGCTCCGGGCCCGAAAGAACCCGCATCGCGTTCAGGATCACGGCGACGTCGACGGCCTCCTGCAGCAGGGCGCCCTGCACCGGCGTGAGCGCGCCGAAGGCCGCAGCGACCATTCCGGCGAGCGAGAGCCCGAGCCCGGCGAGCACGCTCTGGCGCGCGGTGGCGCGGGCCCGCCGCGCGATGCGGATCGCCGCCGGCAGCGGCGCCTCGGGCGCCGAGCGCCGCGCCCGCCAGGGCCGGGGCGTCGTTGATCCCGTCGCCGACCATCATCACCGGCCCGGGCCGCCGTTCCTCGCGAACGATCCGGGTCTTGTCCGCCGGGTCGAGGTCGGCCGCGACCGCGTCGATCGGCAGGCCGGCGGTGAGCGCCTGCGCGACGGCGCGACGGTCCCCGTCGCGAGCACGATCCGCGCGATGCCGCAGGCCGGCAACGCCGCGAGGGTGTCGGCGCCGTCGCAGCGCAGCGGGTCGGTGAAGGACAGGATCGCGGCCGGCCGGCCGTCGATCGCCACGCGCACCGCGGCCGCGGCGCCCTGCCCGTCCGCACTGGAGGCGAGGCTGCAGGCCGGGGTGGCGGCGACGGCCTGCCCGAGGGCGTGGGCGACGAGCCCGACGACCAGGCCGGAAAGCGGCAGCGCGACGAGCGCGCCGCGCAGGGCCTTCGCCCATCCGGCCGGAACTGCCCGGACCGCCCCGGCCGGCGCGCGTGATCTGGTCATGGCGGTCCCTTGCCTCCCCGGCGACGACGCCCCCGGACACGCGGAAAGGCGGATGGCCGGCCATGCGCTGGATCAACGAGGCGCCGGATCGGGCGCGGGCGGGCGCAGCGACGCCGGCCGGTCCTTGCGCAGGATCAATGCCGGCCGGCGAATCCGGGTGCAGGCTCCCCGCACGGTTCAGCGGAGAAGTGCCATGCGTGCACGCGACATCATGCATCGCGACGTCGTCACGGTGACGCCGGAGACCGGCCTCGGGGCGATCGCCCGGCTGCTCGTCGAGAAGCGGTTCGGCGCCGTTCCGGTCACCGACGCGGGCGGCCGCCTGGTCGGGATCGTCAGCGAGGCCGACCTACTCCACCGCGAGGAGCTCGGCACCGAGCGGCGGCGCAATCGCTGGCTCGACGCCTTCGCGTCGATCGAGACGCTGGCCAACGCCTACCGGAGCGCTCACGGCCGGCTGGCGCGGGACGTGATGGCGCGTGCCGTCGTCACCGCCGGGCCCGACGCCCCGCTGTCCGAGATCGTCGACCTGATGGAGCGCCGCCACATCCGCCGCGTGCCGATCGTCGAGGCCGGGCCCGACGGCAGCGAGCGGCTGATCGGGATCGTGACGCGCGGCGACCTCGTGCGGGCGCTGGCGACCCTGGTCCCGGTGCCGCCCGCCGCGGTCACGGATTGCGACCTGACCGACCGGCACCTGCGCGACATGCTGCTGGCCGAGCTCGCCCGCCAGCCCTGGACGGACAAGACCGAGGGCAACGTCACGGTGCTCGACGGCGTCGTGCATCTCTGGGGCGCCGTGACGAACGAGGCGGAGGCCCGGGCGCTGGTGACCGCCTCGGCGGGCATCCCGGGTGTCGTCGCCGTGCGCGACCACACCTTCGTCGCCCATTGGGGCGCCGACCCGGTCATGCTCTGAGAGGCCGCCCGGGATCGCGGCATCCCGACCATCGGCGGCGCCGGATCCCGCGCGGCCCGTCGCACCCGCCCAGTCCGTGCCGCCCGTTCGTGCGCCGGGACGGGGCCACCGTCGCGGATCCGGCAGGAGCGGGTCCATGACCGACGCGATCCTGGCGATCAACGCCGGCTCGTCGAGCCTGACATTCGCCCTCTACGCGGTGGATACGCTCGCGCCCTCGTACCGAGTCGGGGCTCGGCGGCGCGGCCGCGGTTTGGGTCTCCGGCGCGCGGACGCTCCCCGGGGCGGGGCCGGCGCCGGGTTGCGATCATGCCGGCGCGTTCGCCCGGCTCCTCGGGGCGCTCCGGCGCGTGCCGGGCCTCGCCGTGCGGGGGGCGGGGCACTGGGTCGTGCATGGCGGGCGCGACTTCGCGGCGCCCGCATGGATCGACGACGAGGTCCTGGCCCGCCTCGACCGGCTGGTGCCGCTCGCCCCGGCGCACCAGCCCCTCGCCCTCGCGGGCATCCGGGCGGTGGCCGAGGCCTGGCCCGGCCTGCTTCAGGTCGCGTGCTTCGACACCGCCTTCCACCGCAACCCGGCCGTGCCTCGCCCAACTCTTCCCGATTCCGCGGGCGCTCGGCGACGAGGGGCTGTTGCGCTACGGCTTCCACGGGCTGTCCTACGAGCATGTCGCCGCGGTCCTGCCGGAGGTGGCGGGACCGCGCGCGGAGGGCCGGGTGATCGTCGCGTATCTCGGCCACGACGCCCTGGTGTTCACGGCCGGCATCGGCGAGCGCTCGCCACGCATGCGGGCGGCGATCGCGGCCGGCCTCGCGGCCTTCGGGGTCGCGCTCGACCCGGCACGCAATGCGACGGCCGAGACCCGCATCGGCAGGGTCGGCTCGCGCGCGGCGGCCTATGTGGTGCCGGCGAACGAGGAGCTGCCGATCGCGCGGGCGGTGGTGAGGCTCCTGACCGAGGCCGTCACGCGCGGCTGATGCCGGGATCGTTCGCGGCGACCGCGACGGCGACGGGCGTGCGGCCCCGCAATGCGGGCCGGGCACGGCCGCGGTCCCGCCGGGATGCGGGCCGTCGATCGGCCGCGGCATTAAGATGGATCAATGCCGCTTTCCGAGGATGAGGGATGAATCGCGGACCCCTCCGCAACAGACGGGCGGTGGGATCTGATCTGGCGCGGAACCCGGAGGGCCGGCAGGTGTCACAGAACCAGGATAAGGTCGCCTACGTCACCGGTCGGTTCCTGGGTGTCGACATCGCGTATCCCGCGGATGTCCTGGCGCCCCGCGAGGAGACCGAGCTCCTGGGTCGCGCCGCGATCGAGATCCTGCACGACCGACCCGGCCCCGCCCGCGTCGTCGACATGTGCTGCGGCTCGGGCAATCTCGCCTGCGCCGTCGCGACGGCCTGCGACGCCGCCACCGTCTGGGCCTGCGACCTGATGCCGGCCTGCGTGGCCGCCGCCGCGCACAACGTCGATCGGCTCGGGCTCTCCAACCGGGTGCAGGTTCGCCGGGGCGACCTGTTCGCGGCGCTCCCGATCGAGGACTTCGACGGGAGCATCGACCTCGTGATCTGCAATCCCCCCTATATCCCGAGCCTCCGGCTCGACGGCGACAAGGCCCACCTCCTGGACGCGGAGCCGCGCGAGGCGTTCGACGGGGGGCTGTACGGCTTCACGATCCACCAGCGGGTGATCGGCTCGGCCCTGCGCTACCTCAGGCCCGGCGGATGGGTCGCGCTGGAATTCGGCGAGCGGCAGGAGAAGCAGATCGCCGCCCTGTTCCGCCGGGCCGGCGGCTACCACGACCTCCAGTACAGGTGCGACCCGCAGGGCGTGCCGCGCGTTGCCGTGGCGCAGCGGGACGGATCGCCGTCCGAGGGGGCTCGCGTCGGGGCGGCGGCGGCCCCGCCGGACGTCCGCAGCCACGGCCGGGGCTGACGGCCCCCTGCAGGCCGCCGGCGGAAGCGGGGACCCGCGCCCCTGGACGCGGGGGTGACCGGGCCCGCGGGCGCGGGCGCGACATCCCCCGTGGCGCGCCGTCAGCGCGGCCCGCCGTTCGGAAAGATGATGTCCAGTCCGTTCCTGAACGAGTTCGGCCTCTGTAGCGGCGGAACCCCGGCATCCTGCTGGCCCGCCGTCTGGCTGCCGAGCCAGCGCTTGTTGAAGACGTAGAAGGCGGCCTGCGTCCGGTTGGTGGCGCCGGTCTTGCGGAAGATGCCCTTGATATGGATCTTGACGGTCGCTTCGGCGATCCCGAGCGCCCGCGCGATGTCCTTGTTGGACGAGCCCCGGATCAGGTGGAGCAGGATCTCGCTCTCGCGACTCGACAATCCGGGGATGTTCCCGTCGCCGCCGGGGAGCGGCGGATCGGCGGGACCGGGCGGCCCGGCCCCGTCGGCGAGGCCGGCGCCCGAGGGATCGGGAGCGACGGCCACGCTGGCCGAACGGACGACGTAGTTCTCGGAGACGAGCTGCAGCAGGTTGCCGAGCACGTAGACCGTGACGTCGGTCGTCACGATCGCACTCGCCTCGGCGACGACCGCGGGATCGGGCGCGTTGGCGAGGTGCGGCGGGATCAGGACCACGATGTGCCCGCGCGCGTTCCGCTGGCGGATCTGCGCCACGAACGCCTTCGTCCGGCTGAAATCGATGTCGTCCGATGCGTCGACGACGTAGATCCGGCATTTCTTCACGACGAGATCGTCGAGAACGAAGCCCTGATGCGTGACCTGGCAATCGAAGACCCGAAAGCCGCACTGCGCGATCATGCTGCGCAGTCCTTCGCGCAGGATCGCGTTGCTCATCGCGAGCAGGACACCGCAATTCCTGTTGCGGACCTGATCGGCGTCCCGCCGCGACGCGCCGCCCTTCCGCCTGGTCGCTGCCGGCGATCGGGATTTCTCGTTCATATTGCCCATCCCTGTTGCACAGCATTCGCTCTGATAGACACGATATACAGACGGTTGCATGATTATTTCTCGTTATAAATTCTTGGTTTCTAAAATTTTATGCTTATATATATTACTAGAAGTAAGAGTCTTAATACATAAAATTTAACAAAAGAGATATTTTATTCATGTGTTTTATTTAAGATAAAATTTTATGTATTGGATTGTTTCGATATCGGATTATGATTTATATAATTTTTTCCATTCAAATTTGATTCAGATCAAGATGTCGAGTTTTTCCCATAGCTCAAAAGGATAGGTTCGTCCGGCCCGAAGAGCGACGCGACGCCGTGCCTGGACCGGCCAGCCGTCGCGAGTCGAGCCTCGGCGCTGCGATCGTGGCGCCCGGCAGCGCCCCATGATTTCAGATCGTTGGCATCGCTACGCGGGAATCGGCTCCGCTCAGCCGCCGCGCGGGCCGGCAACCCGGTTTTTCGCGAGGGATCTTCCCGAAAGCGGATCGCGGCGGGCCCGAAGGCCGATGGAGCCTCTCGCTTCCGGGCACAAGCGGGAACGACGGGCGTTCGACCTCGCCGATCGTGCACGAACCCGGGCCCGAAGCCTCCGCGACATGCACGGAACCGGACCGCGACGCCGTGTCGGCGCTCGTCGGCACGGGTCGGGCGCGCCGGTGTCGCGGCCCTCCGGCCGGTGCGACACCGGCCGGCGCCGGATCGGTCGCTCACGCCCTTCGGGCGAGCACGTAGCATCCGGTATCGGCCCGGCCCGGCCCGAACCGCACGTAGAGGTCCTTCAGGAGCCGTCTTGCGGAGTGCCGGGCGGATGCGAGGAGGCGGCCCCGGCTCGAGGCGTCGAGGAAGACGGCGCTACCGCCGTAGCGTCCGGTCTCGACGACCAGATCGTGCCGGCGCGCCAGGGATTCGACGGTCTTGCGGCAGAACGCGTTCAGGTGCTCGAGCGGCAGCACGGCGTTGTAGTCGTTGTAGGCCCCGCACTTGAAGTCCTTCTCGTAGGGCGACCAGTCGATGAACCCGTTCCTGCGGAGGAGCCGCCGGATGCGGCCCTGCCGGGGGACGGCGAGCTTCAGCACGCCGCCGGGGCCGATGCATCGCGCCAGCATGTCGAACACCTCCACCGGATGGGTCAGATGCTCGAACACCTGCTCGGTGTGGACGATGTCGAACTGCATCCGCGCCAGCGCGGCCTCATCGACGATGCGCACGCCGATCGACCGGGCGAAGGCGATCTTCTCGGGCGAGATCTCCGTCGCGAAGACCTGCATGCCCATGCCGACGGCGACCCGCGCCCACCGGCCGTAGCCGAAGCCGAAATCGAGCAGGGTGGTGTCCTTCGGCTCCTTGCCGATGCGCACCAGCAGGCTGGCGAGACGGGTCGCGACATCCAGGTGGTTGTCGAGCGTCAGCCGGGCGTGCTCGTGGTCCTTGAGCTTCTCCGGGTCGATGAACCGGTCGTACAGGTGATGCAGCATCGCCGGCGCCGGAACCATCTTCTGGTAGATCAGCGCGCAGTCCCGGCATTCGAAGATCGTGAAATCGACGCCGCGCAGCAGGGAGTGGTCGACCTTGCCCTGCCGCCGGTAATGACTGTCGACGTGCCGAAGGACCGCGGGACTGTCGTAGGTCGCGTCGTAGAGAGTGGCCGGACGGTCCGCGCCGCAGACCGGACAGCCGACGCGGGCGACGAAGAGCGGGCCGTCGTCCCGCGCCTCCCCGGGGGCCGGCGTGCCGTCCCGCTCGAACATCGGCGAGGCCGTGAGGCCGTCGGGCGAGGGGTAGAGGTCGTCCATCATCGGTGACTCCGTCTCGGTGCGCGGCGGCCCGCCGGGGCTCCGTCGGTCCGCTCCCGAAGCCGTGCCCGACCGCACCGGACCGGATCACGCCTCCGAATCCTCGTCACGACGCGCCGTTCCCCGGCGAGCCGGCATGCCCTATGCCCGCGCCTCGCCCGTCCAGCACGGGTCCGTTCGTTCGAGCAGGACCGGGGGAATGCTTCGGTCGCCCGCTCCCTCGACCGCGAAGTCGAACGCGAAGAGGCTGGTTTCGATCGCCCGGGCCCGGCAGTCCCGCCGGTAGCGGACCGGGCTGACCCAGTCCCCACCGTCGAACTCGTCCGTCACGTCGGTGTAGCCGAGCTGGAAGCGCGTCCGGCCGGAGCGGTGGGCATCCTCGATGGCGTGGAGCAGGACGTCCCAGCCCGCTCCCGCCGGGGTCGGGGCGGAGGCCCCGTCCAGGAAGGAGACCGACTCTCCGAACGCGACCGTGCCGGCCGAGGCCAGGACGCGCCGCCCCGCCACCGTCACCCGCATCAACACGTAGCGCCGCAGCAGCAGGCTGCGCATGACGTAGCTGACGACCGCACGGGTCTGGCTGAAGGCGATGCGCTTGCGGTCGTACATCCGCCGGCGCAGCCGGATCGCCTTGGGAAGCAGCGTCAGGCAGCCCACTCCGTGCCGGACGATGAACCGCCGGTCGGCATGGGCCTGGTGGAAGCCCCTGGCGTTGCGCACGATGTTGCGGCTGACGCGGCCGAGGAAGTCGGACCATCGCTCGGCACGCTTGAGGTCGATGGCCTCGACGACGAGGCGCCGGACCGCGACGACCCGCGTGTGCGGCAGGCGTAGGATCGCCCGGTGGCGCGGCACCTCGGTGCTCCAGAACGACCCGTAGACGTAGCGGCCAGGACCGAGATGGCCGAGCAGGCTCTCCATCGCCACGGGCCACAGATCGGCGTAGTCGGGTTTCAGGGTCAAGCCGTCCGCGATCACCCGCAGGCGCGGCCCGAGGCCGACGGCGCATTGCCCGATCTTGCAGCGCTCGCCGGTCGGCATCGTCAGGATCAGATCGAAAAACCGCAGGCGGAAGCGCGCGTGCAGCTTGAACTGCCACATCCAGGCGCCGCCCCGGCTGCTCCAGAACGAGGCGTCGCAGGCCTGCGCGAAGGCGTCCCAGCACCGCGCCGAGGCCAGGCTCGGCGCGACGGTGAGGCGCGGCGCGCCCCGCCGCCCGTCGTCGGGCGGTCCGGCGCGGGTGAGCGCAGCGGCCGGGCTCGGCGGCCCCTCGGTCTGGGCCGGACCACCCCCCACCCGCAGGAGGCGGGTCGTCCGTTCGTCGGTTGCGCCGGCGACCGTTCCGCTCATGGCGTGCCTTTCTTCCCCCATTCGCCGTCCGTCCCCGAATGCCGGTCCTCGCGGGAGGGCGGCCCGAAGCGGGCGCCCGCATCGTCCCGCCGCCCCCGACCCGGGCGACCGCCGGGCTCGGGGGCGGCACCGGTCCTCAGCCCGGAAGCCTGGCCTGTTCCGGCACCGGCGCGACGACGGGGGCGAACCAGGCGCCGCGCCGCGCCGTGTCGGCCCCAGTGCCGGCCCCCGCGCCGGCCTCGATCTCCGGGCCGGCGCGCAGCGCCAGGCTCAGGGCGCGCGCGAGGTCCGACGCGTGGTCGGCGATGCATGTGTAGTGGTCGCCGGAGACCGGGACGCAGACCGCCTGGGGGCACAATTCGGCCCAGGCCCGACCGTCATAGGCGGCGTCGTAGCCGGGGCCCGGCCGGCCCGCCGCGCCGAGGCCGGTCCCGAACACGACGAGCCGCGAGGGGACCGGCGAGGGCCCGTAGGTGTGGACCGCCGCCTCGTAGGCGGACAGGAGCGCCCGCCGGCGATGGAGGACCGCGGCCTCCGCGGCGATGTCGGCGGGGGCTCGCGCCCGTCGCGGATCAAGGCGCGCCCGCGCGGCGGCGCGCAGCCGCCGCTTGCGCGCCACCACCGTCCGCAGATCGGCCAGCGAGTAGCCCCTCAGGCGCCACAGCTTCGTCAGCCGGCCCATGAGGACCACGACGCGGTGGCGCCGGGCGGGCGTGTCCGGCCCCGCCGCGAGCCACCGCGCGGCCAGGGCGAGGATCACGCGGTAGCTCCGCCGGGCGTTGAGGGAGGGCGGCGCCACGAGCAGCACCGACTCGACCGCCCGGCCCTGCTCGATCAGCAGGCGCGCGGCCTCGTAGGCGACGAGCGCGCCGTTGCAGAAGCCCCCGATCCGGTAGGGGCCGTCCGGCTGGGCGCCCAGGATCGCGGGCAGCCGGTCCTGCGCCATCGCGCGGACCGTCGACGGCACCGGATCGAGATGGGGGGCGAGGGCGATCACCGGGCACGGTAGCTCGGCGGCGAGCCGGACCATGTAGAAGCCGCCGTTGTCCCAGTCCCCGTGGAAGAAGAACAACGGCGGCGCATCGGACACCTCGTTGTAGCGCGCCGCGACCGGCATCCCGTCCGCGCAGGCGGAACGCCAGAAGCGCAGCTTCTCTAGGCGGCGGGCGCGGATCCGCTCCCGCTCGCGGTCCTGTCCCTGGCTGTCCGATTGCATGTGGGCACTCCCGAGCGGCGGCGCGCCGCTCCCATGGCGGTCTTCAATCGTCGACGAGGAGCGGCGGCAGGTGCAGGGGGATCGTGGCCTTGCGCTTGGCCGCGATGTCGCGCGCGGCCTCGGCCACCTGGTCCTCGGCGAGCCCGGTGCAGGCGGCGATCTCCCGGTGCGTGGCCCCCGCGGAAAGGCCGGCGAGGCAGAGGTCCATCGTCCGCCACGGCAGGACGAAGTAGAACTCCTCCTGGGTCTGCGGCATCGACCAGGTGTCCGTCGTCGGCGGACGGGCGAGGATCGCGTCCGGGACCCCGAGATGCCGGGCGAGCTGGTAGACCTGGGTCTTGTACAGGTGGGCGATCGGCTTGACGTCCGCCGCCCCGTCGCCGTTCTTAACGAAGAAGCCCTGGTCGTATTCGAGCCGGTTCGGCGTGCCGACGACCGCGTAGTTCAGGCGGTCGGCGTGGTAGTACTCGATCTGCTTGCGGGTCCGCTGCTTCATGTTGGTCGCGGCGATGATCGCCCGATAGGCCTCCGCGCGCAGCCGCAGCTTGCGGGTTTCCCCGCCAGGCGCGCGGACGACGAGGGACGAGATCCCGTACTCGGCGCCGTCCAGGGGATCGGCGATGACGACCTTCGAGGTCCATCCCGGGCCGTAATCCGGCACGACGCCGCGGATGGCCTCGTCGCGCCGCGCATAGCCGTGCATGGCCTCCAGGGCGGGTCCGATATCCTCGACGAGCCGGGGGATGCCGAGGGCGTCCGCGACCGCGCGGGCGAGCGTGAGGCTCTCGTCCTCGGAATCGTGCTCGGGCATCATCAGGCCGAGCACCCGGTCCGGCCCGAAGGCGTGAACGGCGAGCGCGGCGCACAGGCTCGAATCGACGCCGCCCGACAGCCCGAGCACCACGCCGCGCTTGCGCAGGGTGCCGCGCACCTGCCGGCGCAGGGCGTCGGTGATCCGCGCGACGGCCGCCGCGGCGTCGAGCCGGAGCGCGTCCGCGGTGAAGGGCTGCGGCAGGGACGGAGCGGCGGCCGGGGATGCCCCGGGCGGGGCGGCGGAGGCGAGGGCGAGAACCGGCGTCATCGTCAGGCCTCCAGCAGGATTTCGGCGGCGAGCCGGCGGCTGATCTTGCCGGTCTCGGTCTTCGGCAGCTCGGCGCGGAACTCGACCGCCTGCGGCACCATGAAGTCCTCGAGGTGGGCGCGGCAGTGGCGCATCACGTCGGCCGCGGTCAGGCCCGGGTCGGAGGCGACCACGAGCGCCAGGATCGACTGCCCGAGCACGGGGTCGGACAGGCCGACGACGACCGCCTCGGCGATCCCCGGCAGCGCGTGCAGGACGGCCTCGACCTCCTTCGGGGCGACCTTCTCGCCGCGCGTCTTGATGATGTCGTCCTTGCGGCCGACGAAGTAGAGGAACCCGTCCGCGTCGGAGAAGAACAGGTCGCCGGTATGGAGGACCCGCTCCCACGGGTTCCAGCCCGGCCGCAGGGCCGCGCGGGTCGCCGCCTCGTCCCTCCAGTAGCCCTGCATGACGTGGGGCCCGCGGATCACCAGCTCGCCGACGACGTGCGGGGGAACCGGCAGCCCCGCCTCGTCGACGACCCGCGCCTGCGTGTTCGGGATCGCGATGCCGACCGAGCCGGGCCGGCCGTCGAGGTGCTCCGGCGGCAGGTAGGTGCAGCGCTTGCACTCGGTCAGGCCGTACATCGAGTAGAGCGCGGCGCCGGGAAAGAGCCGCCGCAGCCGCTCGATATGCGGGACCGGCAGGGCGGCGGCGGTGTTCGTGAGGTAGCGCAGGGTCGGGACGCTGCCCGGCGCCAGCGAGCGCATCCGCAGGATCAGCGCGGCCATCGTCGGAACGAGGGGCAGGCCCGTGACCCCCTCCTCCCGCATCCGCGCCAGGACCGCCTGCGGATAGGCGAAGGAGGGCTCCATCACGAGCCGGGCCCCGACCTTGGCGGCCATCAGCACCTGGTAGAGGCCGTAATCGAAGGCGAGCGGCAGGACGGAGAGGACGACGTCGTCCTCGACGCTGCGCAGGTACCCGGTGATCGAGGTCGCGGCCGCGTCGACGTTGCGGTGCGTCATCATCACCCCCTTGGGCCGGCCGGTGGAGCCGGAGGTGTAGACGAGCATGGCGAGGTCGGAATCGATGCCGCCATGCGGCAGCGGCCGCGCCGGCGCCAGGCAGGACTCGAACGCGACGGCCTCGTCCAGGCCCGCGGCCTCGCCGTCGGCGATCGTCACGGCGAGGCTCGGCACGGCGGCGATCCGTTCCGCCGCGGCGGCGGCGAGGCCGCCCCGGATGAGGAGCGCGCGCGCCTCGCAGTTCTGCAGGATGTAGCCGAGCTTGTCCGGCTTGACGGTCGGGTTGACGAGGCTGAGCACCGCGCCGGCCTTCAGGACGGCGAACAGCGACACCACCACCTGCCAGCCGTTCTCCATCTGGACGACCACGCGGTCGTCCCGCTCGACGCCGCGGGCCTGGAGCGCCGCCGCGAGGGCGTCGGACAGGGCGTCGAGTTCGCCGTAGGTCAGCCGCCTCTCGGGCGTGACGAGCGCGACCTTGCCGCCCAGCCGGCGGGCGCTGTCGCGGAGATAGGTCTCGATGCGCATCCGACCCCTCCTCACGCGGCCTGCGCCGTCGTCCGTTTCCGGGCGACGAAATCGGCGACACGGGCGATCGAATCGAAGTTGGCGGGCAGGATCTCGGCATCCGCGACCGCGAGGCCGAAACTGTCCTCGACGAAGGCGACGAGTTCGAGGATGCCGGTCGAGTCGATGATGCCGTGCTCGATGAAGGAGCCGTGCTCGGGCAGGTCGGTCGAGGCGTCGCCGAACAGGAAGGTCTCGACGACGAAGGCACGAACCTGGTCTCGGATGTCGGACGGCATGATGTCTCTCCTCGTGGGGTGCTGATGAAGGCGGCCCGGCCCCGCCGCGGCGGGCGACCGCCGGGGTCAGAGGGCGGTCGCCTGGGGGCGAGGCAGCGCCCCGCTCTCCCGTCGCTCGACGAAGGTGCGGTGCCAGAGCTGGGTCGACAGGATGCCGACGAAGGCGGCGTTGTCCCGGAAGCCACGGCCCAGGCCCCGGCGGCACTTGTCGGCGAGCCGGGCGACGGCGGCCGGGTTGAACAGGCCGGCGGCGCGCACGGCCTCCGGCTCGAGCAGGGCGCTCACCGTGTCGGGCTCGCCGGGGGCGAAGAAGGCGGCGCTGTCGGGGGCCCGGTAGGGCTGCTTGGGCCGGTCGAGGATCGCCGCCGGCAGGCAGTCGCGCACCGCCTCGCGCAGGATGTGCTTCTCCCGCAGCCCCCGCAGCTTCATCTCCGGCGGGATCGTCGCGGCGAGCTCGACGAGGCGGTGGTCGAGGAAGGGGAAGCGGCCCTCGACGCCGTGGGCCATCGCCATCCGGTCGCCCTGGCTCGACAGGATGTAGCCGGGCAGGAGGAAGCGGGTCTCGAGGTACTGGGCCCGATGCAGCGGGTGCCACTCCCGGAACGCCTCCGGCAGGCGCGAGACGAGCTCGGCCGCAGCGTCGTAGTCGCGGAGCGTCGCCTTCAGGTCGGCGCCGAAGAACATCTTGGTGGCCGCCGTGCCGCGCAGGCGCGGGCGGTGGGAGTGGAGCGGATCGTCCACCATGTCCGCGTCCGACCCGAAGAAGGCGGCGAGCGATTCGGGCGTCTGCTGCTGGAGGCCGGGCAGGTACGGGTAGAGGCGGCGCAGGAGCTGGGGCCGCCGCCGCGAGGCCGGCTGGCGGGCGCAGAAGCGGCGCAGCTTGGCCTCCTTGAACAGGTCGTAGCCGGCGAAGATCTCGTCCGCCCCCTCGCCGGTGAGGACGACCTTCATGCCGCTCTCGCGAACGAGCCCCGAGAGCAGGTAGAGCGGCGCGGGCGCGGTACGCAGGATCGGCCGCTCGGCATGGGCGACGACAGCCGCGAACGCCCGGGCGATCGCGCCGCCGCCGCAGGCGACCGAGCGGTGCCGGGTGCCGAGGCGGTCGACCATCACCGCCTGGAACGCGCTCTCGTCGTGCTCGGCCGAGTCGAATGTGACCGAGAAGGTGTTGAGGCCCGCGGGCGCCAGGCGGGCCGCCAGCGCGGCGACCGCCGCGGAATCGAGCCCGCCCGACAGGTAGGCGCCGACCGGCACGTCGGAGCGCATCCGGATCGCGGTCGCGTCCTCGAGAAGGGCGCGGACCTCGTCGCGCCACGCCGCCTCGTCGCGGGCCGGCCGCACCTCGCCCCGCCGGGGGAAGGCGAGCTCCCAGTAGGCGCTCAGGCTCGCCCGCCCGTCCTCGACGATCAGCATGTGGGCGGGCGGCAGCTCCTCGATGTCCTTGAAGGCCGTGCGCGGCGGGATCGGCGCCCACAGCGTGAAGATCTGGTCGAGGGCGATCGGATCGATCTCGGCGCGCACGCCCGGCACCGTCAGGAGCGCCTTGATCTCCGAGGCGAACACGACGAGGCCCGCGCGCCGCGTGACGAAGAGCGGCCGGACGCCGATGCGGTCGCGGGCCATCACCATCCGCCGTTGGCGGGCGTCCCAGATCGCGAAGGCGAAGTCGCCGTTGAGGCGGCGGACGCAGTCCGGTCCGTATTCCTCGTAGAGCTGGAGCAGCACCTCCGTGTCGGACGTGGTCCGGAAGCGGCGGCCCCGGTCCTCCAGTTCCCGGTGCAGCTCGACGTAGTTGAAGATCTCGCCGTTGAAGCTGACGGAAACGTGCCCGTCCCGGCTCGCCATCGGCTGGCGCCCGCCCTCGATGTCGACGACGGCGAGCCGCGTGTGGCCGAGGCCGGCCCCGTCGAGGAGAAGGACGCCGTCGTCGTCCGGCCCCCGGTGGCGCAGCGCGCCGCACAGGCCGCGCAGGAGGGACAAACCGTCCTCCGGTCCAGGATCGCCCACGTAGCCGACCACTCCGCACATCGGGGCCTGTCTCCTGACGCCGCCTGTAAAAAAATTATTGTCGCTAGACCACGGAAGACCGGGCGAGGACTTCCGCTGGACTCTCCGATCCGAGGCGGGCCGACGCTGAAGACGCTCCCGGCTGCCGCCTCGACGGTTACAGAGTGGCAACGGGTTCGGGCGGGCCACAATTCCCTCGCAGGGGGTAGGACTTTCGGGGACGGTGACGCCCGGGCGGCCGGGTTCAGGGGCGCGTCTCGCGCCGCAGGGCCGACGGCGTCTTTCCGGTCCAGCGCTTGAACGCGACGATGAAGGCGCTCGGATCCTTGTAGCCCAGGCGCCAGGCGACCTGGGACAGCGGCATGGTCGTATCCCGCACGTAGCGCGTCCCCAGATCCGCGCGCAGGCGGTCGAGGACCACCCGGAACGTCACGCCCTCCTCCGCCAACCGCCGCCCGAGGGTGCGCGCGCTCATCCCGAACTCGCCCGCGACCGTCAGGAGCCGGGCCTCGCCCTGGGCCAGCAGCGGGGCGAGGACGTCGCCGATGCGGGCCGTCAGGGCGGGCGAGGCGGAGACCTCCCGCGCCAGCCGGTCCTCGTGGAACTCCGTCAGGAAGGCGTTGAGGTAGGGATCGCTGCGCATCAGGGGCAGGGCGAGCACCTGCGGGTCGAAGGCCACGCCGTCCGCCGGGGCCCCGAAGACGGGCTCGCGCCGGAAATACTCGGCCATCTCGCCGGTGCCGGCCGGGGGCGCGTGCACGAAGGCGACGCGCACCGGCACGAGGTTCAGCGTCGTCAGGGTCCGGGCCATCTGGACCAGGAAGGTGACCCAGAAGGTCATCTCCTGCCCGGCGAGCGCCCGGTCGACGCCCTCCAGGGCGAGGTCGAGCGCGACGGGCGCGGAGGCCGGCGCCGCGCCCCCGCTCATCTGGCAGCGCAGAGCGCGGTTCACCGTCGCGAGGTAGCGCGCCTGCCTGGCGAGGGCCTCGCCCAGATCGGTGCAGGAGGCCAGGAGGTGGAAGAATGGGCCGAACACCCGGCCGTCGACGGTCTCGGCGAGGTGGAAGCCAAGCAGATCGTCGCCGAGGTCGCGCGCGGCCAGTTCCAGGAAGCTCGCCTGCTGCATCGCGCCGACCGTCTCGGGCTGATCCATGACGGAGGGCGGCAACCCCGCCTCGCGCAGGAGAGCCCGGGCCGGGCGCCCCCTCGCGAGGAGATGCCTGCACGCGAGCCGGGCGAGCGTGGCGTCCGCGAGCGGCGAGGAGGCCGAGCCCGGATCCGCCTCGCGCGGAGCCAACGACGGGCCGATCGGGGTCTCGACCATGGCGCGCCCTTTCGCCGGCGCGGAAAGGCCGCGCCATCCTCGCGCCGGCAAAGGCGGCGCCGGCGGCGTGCGGGGCACGGCCGACCTCACCGCCGCATGATCGATGTCCCGACCGCATCCGCGCAATCGCCAAAGCCGTCTACGACCTTCGCGCTATCGCCGGGTCCCGAAGGGGGGACGGCGGGGGCCAGCGGCCCGGCGCGGCGGGACCGGCCAGCTTGGCCGCTATTCCCGGAACTTTGGCGAGAAATCCCGACCCGGCCCTCGACGGAGCCCAAGCCACGCCATCTTTCGATCAGAAGTTAATAATGTGAAATATGGTTAATAAAGAATATAAATTGGCATAATATCGTCTTTTTGTGAGAACGGAGGCCGACGGAAACGATGGCGATACATCTAAATAGAGACAGAATATCCGATCGTGTCGCCATGGCCTTCGACCTGATCGGCCGGGGACTGCACCGGGCGAACGGCAATGCGCTCGTCGAGGTGATCCGACCCTGCCGCACCGCGCTCCTCGTCGTCGGCCTCCTGAGCGGCATGCTGAACCTGCTGGCGCTGAGCGGCTCGTTCTACATGCTGGAGGTCTACGACCGGGTGCTGCCGAGCCACAGCCTCGCGACGCTGGCCGGCCTCACCGCCCTGATCGTCCTGCTCTACGCCTTCCACGGCCTGTTCGACCTCATCCGCGGCCGGCTCCTGCTAACGGTCGGCGCGCATGTGGACGAGGCGCTGAGCGAGCGGACCTTTCGGGCCACCCTCCTGCGGCCGGGCGAGGCCTCCCTCGGCAGCGACGGCGCGCAGCTGGTGCGCGACCTCGATCAGGTCCGCGCCTTCCTGACGGGGGGCGGTCCCGCCGTGTTCTTCGACCTGCCGTGGCTGCCGGTCTATCTCGCCCTGTGCTTCCTGTTCCACGTCTGGATCGGGGCGGCGGTGCTCGTCGGCGCCCTCCTGATGGTCGGGCTGACGCTGGTTGCGGAGGCCGCGGTGCGCGGGCCGACGCGAGAGGCCGTGGCGGCGGGCGGCGCCCGCCTGCACGTCGTCGCCTGCCTCAGCCGGAACGCGGAGGCCGTCCGGGCGATGGGGATGCTGCCGGAGCTGACCCGGGTCTGGGATCGGGCCAGCCGGCCCTACAGCCGCCATCAGGAGCGCGTCGCAGCGACGACGGCGGGCCTCGGGGCGCTGTCGCGGGTCCTGCGGATGCTGATCCAGTCGCTCGTCCTCGGCCTCGGGGCCTGCCTGGTGCTGCGCCAGGACGCCACCGGCGGCGTGATCGTGGCGAGCTCGATCCTGGCCACCCGCGCCCTCGCCCCCGTGGATCAGGCGATCGGGCACTGGAAGGGCTTCGCCCTCGCCCGCCAGAGCGCCCGGCGCCTGACGGCCCTGCTCGCGGCCCCCGAGGCGCCGCCGCGGATGGCGCTGCCGGCGCCGCGGGCGATCCTGAGCGTCGAGAACGCCAGCGTGGCCCCGCCCGGCGCGGCGCGGCTGACGGCGGCCGACATCCGCTTCACCCTCGAGAGCGGCCAGGGCCTCGGCATCGTCGGCGCCAGCGCCTCGGGCAAGTCCAGCCTCGCCCGCCTGCTCGTCGGGATCTGGGCCCCGGTGCGCGGGACGGTGCGCCTCGACGGATCGGCGCTCGGCGACTGGGACCCGGACGCGCTCGGCCGGCACATCGGCTACATGCCCCAGGAATCCGAGCTTCTGCCGGGGACCGTGGCCGCCAACATCGCCCGTTTCCGCCCCGATGCCGGCGCCGAGGCGATCATCGCGGCGGCGCGCGCCGCCAACGTCCACGCGATGATCCAGGCCCTGCCCGCCGGCTACCAGACCCGGATCGGCGAGTGCGGCACCGACCTCTCGGCGGGGCAGCGCCAGCGCATCGCGCTCGCCCGCGCCCTGTTCGGCAACCCGTTCCTGGTGGTCCTCGACGAGCCGAACTCGAACCTCGACGGCGAGGGCGAGCAGGCGCTCACCGACGCGCTGATGACGGTGCGCCGCCGCGGCGGGATCGTCGTCGTCGTCGCGCACCGTCCGAGCGCCCTGGCCGCCGTCGACCGGGTGCTCGTGATGGGCGAGGGGCGGATGCTGACCGTGGGGCCGAAGGAAGCGGTCTTCGCCCACACCCTCAAGGCGGTGCCGCCCGCGGGCGGCCGAGCGGCCGCGCAAGTCCCCGCTGCCAAGCAAGTCCCCGCCGCCGTGCAAGCCCCCGCCTCCCCGCAGGCTTCCTCCGCGCCCCGCGCGCAAACCGCGGGAGCCGTCTCGTGATCGGTCTTGCAACGCCGTCCCCCTCCCCGGCCGGGTCCGGTCCGGCGGCCCTGGATGCCATGAGCACGGCCACGGCGCGGCGGCTGCGCGGGCAGCTCGTCGCGGCCTCGGCGAGCCTCGCGGCCCTCGTCCTCGGCGTCGGTGTGTGGGCGACGCGGGTCGAGTTCTCGGGCGCAGTCGTCACCTCGGGCCTCCTCGTCGTCGAGTCGCAGGTCAAGAAGGTCCAGCACCCGTCGGGCGGCGTCGTCGGCGAGCTGCGCGTGCGAGACGGCAGCGCCGTGCGGGCGGGGGACGTGCTCGTGCGCCTCGACGCGACCCTGCTCCAGGCGAACTTCGCCATCGTGTCGAACGCCCTCGACGAGGCCCTGGCGCGCCGCGCCCGGCTCCAGGCCGAGCAGGCGGACGCGACGGCGATCACCTTCCCGGCCGAGCTCCTCGCCCGGAAGGCGGAGGCGGGCCGGGTGATGGAGGGGGAGGAGAGCCTGCTCGCGATCCGTCGCGCGGCCCTCGACGGCCAGAAGGCGCAGCTCGCCGAGCGGATCGCGCAGTCGCAGGAGCAGGTCAAAGGCCTCTCCGAGCAGATCGAGGCCAAGGCCCGCGAGGTCGAGCTGATCGAGGGCGAGATCAGGGGCGTGCGCGAGCTCTGGGAGAAGAAGCTGATCCCGATCCAGCGGGTGACGGCCCTGGAACGCGACCTCGTGCGCATCCGCGGCGAGCGCGGCGCCCTCGTCTCCGAGGTGGCGCAGACCCGCGGGCGGATCAGCGAGACGCGGCTGCAGCTGATCCAGCTCGACCAGGACATGCGCACCAAGGTCGGCCAGGACCTCAGCGAGATCTGGAACCGCGTCGCCGAACTGGTCGAGCGGAAGGTCTCCGCGCAGGACCAGCTGAGCCGGGTCGAGATCCGCGCGCCCCAGGACGGCGTCGTCGATCAGCTCGCCGTCCACACCGTCGGCGGCGTCGTCGCGGCGGGCGAGACCCTGATGCGGGTCGTCCCCGCGCAGGACCGCCTCGCCGTCGAGGCGCGCCTGCCGCCCCAGGATCGCGACCAGACCCACCCGGGCCAACGGGCGATCCTGCGCTTCTCGGCCCTCAACCAGCGCACGACGCCCGAGATCGAGGGCAGCGTGGCGATGATCTCGGCCGACGTCACGACCGATCCGAAGACGGGGCAGGCCTACTACACGACGCGGGTGGCGGTGCAGGACGACCAGCTCGCGCGGCTGGGCGACGTGAAGGTCGCGCCCGGCATGCCGGTGGAGGTCTTCGTCCAGACGCAGGCCCGCACCGTCCTCAGCTACGTCACCAAGCCGTTCGCCGATCAGGTCGCCCGGGCCTTCCGGGAGAAGTGACCGCACCCCTTTCCGCGCGACCACGCCCTGGCGGGCGCGCGGCATTCCCGCCACGAACAGAGGAGGTGCCCATGCCGCTCGCCTGACACCCGGTTCCCGACACGGCGATCCGCTGCGGATCGCGCCGCCGATCTCTACACCGCGTGCTCCGGACCATCCGCCCCGGCCGGCCTTCGACGCGACGGCGCCGGAACGGGCGCGGCCGGCAGCGACCGGCAAAACCAGGACCAGCCGCTGCGGCCAGGCTCGGCACGGCCAAGACTCATTCGATCAAGACCGACTTGATCGAGACTTGATCGTGACTTGGACGACCGAGACCTGTCTCCGCTGTCCTCGCCGGCTTCCGGAGCTCTTCCCAAACGTACGATCCGGCCTCGGCGTCCCGCCGGGAACGAGGCCGCATGAGGACATTCATGGCCATTGATCCCAACAACCTCGCCGGCACTGCCACGCTGACCTTCTCGGACGAGTTCCGCGGTCAGGCGCTCGACACGGCCAAGTGGGGGACAGGTTATCCCTGGGGCGCCGCCAACGGCAGCACCAACACCTCCCAGGGCGAAGCGGAATGGTACATCAACGCCGATTACGCCCCGACCGCCAATCTCCAGACCTACACGGTCCACGACGGCGTCCTGGACATCAAGGAGGCCCCCGCCGACGCCGCGACCCAGTCGCTGATCAACGGCTACCACTTCACCTCCGGGATGGTGAACTCGGAGAAGTCTTTCAGCTAGGCCTACGGCTACTTCGAGATGCGGGCCGACATTCCGGCCGGCCAGGGCATGTGGCCGGCCTTCTGGCTGCTGCAGGAGGGCGGTGCGTGGCCGCCCGAGCTCGACGTCATGGAGGTCGTGGGCTCCTCGCCGAACTCGCTCGTGACCAGCGTGCATTGGGACCAGAACGGGCATCAGTTCGTGAACAAGGCGACCGAGGTGTCGGGGCTGTCGAGCGGGGGCATGCACACCTACGGCGTCGACTGGCAGCCGGACACGATCACCTGGTACCTCGACGGCAAGCAGGTCTACGAGGCGCCGACCCCGGCGGACATGCACCAGCCGATGTACATGCTGGCCAACCTCGCGGCGGGCGGCCAGTGGGCCGGGCAGCCCGACGGCAGCACGAACCACATGCTGATCGACTACATCCGGGCCTATTCCGAGATGCCCGGCGGCGGCACGCCTCCGCCGGCCGACACGACCGGCTCCGCGTCCCAGGCCACCGCCACGGCGGCGCTCGCGCCATCGTCGGCCGCCGATCCGGCCGCGACCCCGGCGGCGACCGGGCAGGCCGCGTCCCCGGTGCATGCCGACCTTCCCTGGACGGCCGATCCCACCCACACCGTCACCGCGTCGGCGGGACCGGCCCTGGCCGGCGGGGCCGGCAACGACCTGCTCGTCGGCAGCTGGGGCACCGCCTCGATGGCGGGCGGATCGGGCGACGACACCTACATGGTCGCCAATCCCGCGACCAAGGTGTCCGAGGCGGCGAATGGCGGCGTCGACCTCGTGCGCACCACCCTGTCGAGCTACACCCTGCCGGACCACGTCGAGAACCTGCAGCTCAACGGCAGCGGACCGCAGACCGGCACCGGCAATGCCGGCAACAACATCCTCCTGGCCTCGGCCTGGAACGAGGCCCACCTGTTCGGCGGGGCCGGCGAAGATACGCTGGTGGCCAAGCACGGGCCGGCGACCCTGACCGGGGGCACGGGGGCGGACAGCTTCCGCTTCGATGAGTTGCCGTGGCAGGCCGGCCACGTCACCGACTTCCAGCCCGGCACCGACACGCTCGACCTGCGCAACCTGCTCAAGGCGACCGGCTATGCGGGCACCGACCCGCTCGCCGACCACCACCTGACGCTGACGCAGAACGGTGCCGGGGGGACCGACGTCGCCTTCGACGCCGGGGGCAGCGGTCCCGTCCCGCTGACCACGATCGACCACGTCCTGCCCTCGCAGCTGCATCACGGGGACTGGATGTTCGCCTGAGCGCGCGCACAGGCGGACGAGGCCCGGCGCGGAACACCGCGCCGGGCCGGCACCGGGCTTGGCGGACCGGGCGGGCCCGGGGCTTCGTCCTATCCGGGGGATGCCGAGATCGCGGTGGACGCGTCATGGGCGCCCCCGTCCGGGGCGGCGACGGGCCGGGGATCGGCGATCGCGCTCCACCGGAGGGGGCGGCCCTCGAGGCAGGACGCCCCGGCAGGCCGGGCGCCGCCCGACCCACCCGGTCGCGGGCGGTCGATCGCCGATCGACTAATCCTTCGGGATGAGGCCGGGAACGGGGCGGGCCCTTCGGTTTCCAGCTCGAACGCGGCCCGGAACGGAAGGGCCGTCGCTCGCCTCGTCGCCCGAGCGAAGGGGAGCAGGGTCCGGCGCGCGACCTGTCGGAATCGGACATCCGGCTAGGCATCGCCCGCCTTCGCGGCGCGACGCCGTGCACGCCCGAACTACCGCTTCAGCATAGATTGCGAATTGCCGCCATCCTGGCCCTATTGGCGCCATCGGCATGCGTCAGGGGCCGGAATACAGGAAATCCCTTAAGAAGATCTGAATCGGTCTTCGGCAATTCGCGGGAACGTTCTGTACAGTGCCAAGCGTGGACCGAGCGCGGCGGCTTCGCCGGCCGCCCCCTCCCCGCGCCGTACGACCGGGTGTCCGCATTCCTTCGGCGGCGGGCGCTCCCTGACCTCTCCGGATACCGGGAGGACATCGGATGAACGAGCAATCGGCACGCACGAAGATCGATCGCCATCGGATAACCGAGGCGGACCTCCTCGGGAGTCCAGCGCCAGTCGGCCTGATCGGCCCGCCGGCGAGCCCGACCGCCCATCAGCTCGCCCAAGGAGCGAAGCGGGCGCTCGACGCCTGCGGCGCGGCCTGCCTGCTCGTCCTGCTCTCGCCGTTCTTCCTCGTGATCGCGGCGCTGGTCTCGCTCGACGGCGGCAGCGTCTTCTACGGCCACCGCCGCATCGGCCAGGGGGGACGCAGCTTCGACTGCCTCAAGTTCCGCACCATGATCCCCGGCGCCGCGGAGTGCCTCACCGAGTACCTCTCCTACCATCCGCACGCCCACGACGAGTGGCGCCTGAGCCAGAAGCTCGACCGCGATCCGCGCGTGACGCCGATCGGCGCCGTCCTGCGGCGGTGGAGCCTCGACGAGCTGCCGCAGCTCGTGAACGTGCTGCGGGGGGAGATGAGCCTGGTGGGGCCTCGGCCGGTGACGCGCCCGGAATTGACGCGGTACGGACCGGTCGCCCGCCTCTATACCGGCGTCGTGCCGGGCATGACCGGCCTGTGGCAGGTCAGCGGGCGCAACGACCTCGGCTACGACAGCCGCGTCGCCCTCGACCGGGTCTATATCGAGGGCTGGAGCCTGCGCCTCGACCTCTGGATCCTTCTCGCCACGCCGCGGGCGGTGCTGCGCCGCTGCGGCGCCAAGTGAGGGGGCCCGTCATGCCGGCTCCCCTCCCCGCCGCCCTGCCGGGGCGACCCAGCGTCAGCGTGCTGATGTCCACCTACGCCCGCGAGACCGCGGCCAATCTCGAGGCCTCGCTGGACAGCCTCTGGGCGCAGACCGTGCTGCCCGACCAGGTGGTGCTCGTCCTCGACGGGCCGGTCGGCGACGACCAGGAGGCGGTCGTCGCCCGCCACGCGGCCGGCCCTCACGCCGCCCGGCTCGACGTCCTCCGCCTGCCCGACAACGTCGGCCTCGCCCACGCCCTCAATGCCGGGCTCGCGCGCTGCACCGGCCACTACACGGCCCGGATGGACAGCGACGACCTCTGCCTGCCCGACCGGATCGAATTGCAGACCCGCTGCGCGATGCAGACGCCGGACAGCGACTTCCTCTGCTCGTGGAACGACGAGTTCTTCGACGGCGGCGGGCCCGTGCGCCTCAAGGTCGCCCCGGTGACGCACGAGGCGCTGATCGCCGCGCTGCGGTGGCGCAACGTCATCCAGCACTCGACGATCTTCGTGCGCACGGACTCCCTGCGCGCGGTCGGCGGCTACCGGGCCAAGTACGGCCTGTTGGAGGATTACGACCTGTTCGTGCGCCTCGCCCTGCGCGGAGCCCGCTTCCGGGTCATCCCGAAGGTGCTGGTGCACATCCGGGCCAGCCTCGACCAGCGCCGCCGCCGCGGCGGGCTGCGCTACGCCCTCAACGAGGTCCGGTTCCGGCTCGACTGCCGGCGCGCCGGCTTCCTCGACACCCGGCAGTTCCTCGTGATCACCACGCTCTACACGGTGTTCCGGCTGATCTCGGGCGGGCTGCGCAACAGGCTCTACGCCCTGGCGCGGACCTGACCGCTCCCGCGTCGACCCGATAGGAAGAGGCCATCCCCGTGGACGATCTGACATCGCGCCGCCTCCCGCCGGTCGGGCAGACCATCCGCTTCATGCCGGGCGACCTGCTGAGGCGCGAGGCGCACGTCGACGCCGCCGTCCTGCGGCGCTTCGTGACCGGCTTCTTCCTCGTCCTGTGCGTGGCGGTGGCGGCCTGGCCCGTCCTGCCGCGCCGCTTCGAGGCGATCGGCAGCGTCATCCTGCGCCCGACCGACCGGGAGGGGCAGTCCGACTCGGCGCTCGCCATGCGCCAGCCGCTCGACGACAACGCCGTGCAGTCCGAGATGGACCTCGTCTCGGCGACCTCGGTGATCGACGCCGTCATCGAGCGCCACGCCGTCGCCGCCGATCCGGAATTCGCCACCCCGTCCCTGCTCGCGGACCTCGCCCGCCGGGCCGGCTGGACGCCCGGCCCGGTGGCGCCGACGCAGGCCGACCTGAGGGAGCGGGTCCGGCGTCACCTCGTCGTCGCGCGCGACCGGCGCTCCTACACGGTGCGGGTCGGCTTCTGGTCCGCGGACCCGGCCAAGGCCCACGCCGTCGCGCAGACGCTGGTGTCGGCGTACCTGGACGATCAGGTCACGCGCAAGCGCCAGGCGGCCGAGTCGCTGTTCCAGTGGCTCGAGCTGCGCGTCGCCCTGCTGCGCTCCAAGGAGCAGGACAGCGCGCAGGCCGTCGAGGACTTCATGGCGCGCTCCGGCCTCGTCGATCGCGGCGACCAGATCTCGCTGGACGCGCAGCTCGTCACCCTCAGCCAGGAGGCGGCGCTCGCCAAGGCGCGGTCGATCGAGCTGACGACGCGGGCCGCCACGCTGGCGACGCTGCAGGCGTCGAACGGCCTCGACGGCGCGCCGGAGGTGCTCGCTTCCACCACGATCCAGGCGCTCAAGCAGAGCCTCAGCGCGGCCCTCGGCCGGACGGTGGTGATGTCGCCCGAGCAGCGGGCCATCACCGAGCAGATCGCCGCCGAGTCGAGCCGCATCGTCCGCAGCGCCACCGCCGAGGGCGAGAACTGGAGCCGGCGCGAGGCCGCGCTCCAGGCGCAGATCCGCGCCATCCGCGCCGCGCTGACCGAGCGGCAGAAGGCCACGATGGTGCTGGAGCGCCTGCAGCAGGAGGCCGCCAACGACCGCACGGCGCTGTCCGACGCCCTCACCCGGCTGAAGGGGCAGACCGCCAGCGGCGGGGCGCAGCGCACCGACGTCGAGGTGGTGTCGCGCCCCGAGATGCCGCGGGCGGCCGCCTTCCCCAGCCTGCCGCTCTACGCTCTCGGGACCCTGCTGGCCGCCTGCCTGGCGGGCGCGGCGCTGAACGGGCGCCTGCTCCTGGGATGGGGCCGCCGCTTCCTCGAACTCTGAGTGCCGCCCCGTCTCCATCCGCCGCCCAGAGGATCGCCATGCCGCTCACGCGCCTCGACCGAAATCCGATCTCGCCGGCCCGCTCGGCCGTCTCCGCCCTGATGGTCGTGCGCAACGAGGCGATCCGGCTGCCCCACGTCTTCGAGCATCACCGCAAGCTCGGGGTCGACCGGTTCTTCGTCGTCGACAACGGCTCCACCGACGGCGGTCGCGACTGGCTGCTCGCCCAGCCCGACTGCCACGTCTTCGCGACGCAGGACAGCTTTCGCGAGGCCGGCTGCGGCATGGACTGGATCAACGCGCTCCTGGCCCTGCTGACGGTCGGCAGCTGGTGCCTGTTCGTCGATGCCGACGAACTCCTGGTCTACCCGTTCTGCGAGACCCTGCGGCTGCCCCGGTTCTGCGCGCTGCTCGATGCGATGGGGAGCGAGGGCGTCGAGACGCTGATGCTCGACATGTACAGCCACGGGCCGGTCCGGCAGGCGCACTACACCGCCGGCCTGCCCTTCCTGAGCGTCTGCCCGCATTTCGACCGGACCTACGCGCGCCACCGCCGCCTGGGATCGCGCACCGCCCCGGTCGCGTATGTCGGCGGCCCGCGCCTGCGGGTGTTCTACCCAGAGTTCCTGGAGGTCGGCCCGGCCGGGCTGCTGGCACGCCGGGCGTGGCGGATGCTGCGCCTGCATCCGCTCGGCGAGCGGCTCGGCCTCTCGCGCCTGCCCTGGGGCCGGGCCCTGCCGCCGGAGCTGCGCAAGGTCGCGCTCCTCAGGGTGCGGCCGGGCCTGCACTGGACCGGCAACCACGCCACGACGCCGTTCCGGCCCGCCCCCGTGACCGCCGCCCTGCTCCACTTCAAGTTCTTCTCCGACTTCCACGCCCGTGCCGTCGTCGAGGCGCGGCGCGGCCAGCACTGGGACGGCGCGGCCGAGTACGCCCGCTACTGCGCCATCGCCGAGGCCCGGCCCGACCTGAGCTTCTATTATCAAGGCAGCGACACGTACCGCTCCTCCGCCCAGCTCCTCGCCCTCGGTCATCTCCGGGCGCCCCCGGGCTTCCCGGAAGCCGTCGCGGCCGAGCCCGTGGCGATGCCCGGCGCCCTGCCGCGGGGAGCGAGCCGGTGAGCGCGGACCTCGACTGCGTCGAGCTGCCCCGGTCCGCCGTGCTCCGGAGCATGCGGCGACACATCGGCCTCTCCTTCCTCTCGCACCCGTCCGCCTACGCGGTCGGCGTCTGCGTCGTCAGCCTGCTCAGCATGGCCACCACCCTGATCGTGCCGCGGCTCCTCGATCCGGTCGCCTTCGGGTCCTTCGCCCTGCTCGGGACGCTGTTCCAGTACGCGGCGCGCGCCGATCTCGGCCTGTCGCAGCTCGCCGACCGGGACCTGGCGCGGGCCGGTGCGACGGATGCCGGGGTCGCGGCCGCCCGCGGGATCGCGCTGCTGCGGGCCTCCTGGGCCCTGGGCCTCCTGGCCATCGTGATCCTCACGCCGCTGGCCGTCGCTGGCGCCGTGGCGAGCGGACGGTTCGCGCCCGGGGATGCGGCCCTGGCGGTGGTCGCGGGCGTGCTCGGCATGGTCGCCCACGCCCCGACCTCGCTCTATCGGGCCACCAGCCAGCACTGGGATTTCGCCCTGCTCGCCCTGCTCCAGCAGGCCAGCCTCACGGCGCCCCGGCTGGCCGGCCTGCTGATCGGCGGCGTGACCGGGTGCTTTGCCGCCCTCCTGCTCTGCTCGGGGCTGCTCGCGCTCGCCTTCGCGCATCCCGGTCATGCCCTCGCCTGGCGGCTCCCCGTGGTCCTCCCGATGGTGCGGGCCGCCCTTCCGCTGTTCGTCTTCAACGGCTTCTGGCTCGTCGCCGTCACGGCCAACCGGTGGATCGCGGCGCTCCTGTCGGCTCCCGACCAGCTCGGCCTCTTCGCCTTCGGGGCGAACCTCGCGCTGGTCGGGCTGACGATCGTCGGCGCCGTCGCGCAGGTACGCTACCCCAAGCTCCTCGGCGCCATGGCCCGTGCGCCGGAGGGACGGAGCGACCTCCTGGCGGGCGAGCTCCGGCGGGTGAGCCTCGTCCTGGCAGCCGGCGCGCTCGCGGCGATTCCCGTCACGGCACCGCTGATCGCGCTGCTGTTTCCCGGCTACGAGGCGGCAGCGGGCGCGACCGTCTGGCTCGCCCTCGCCTGCCTGCCGCTGGGGGCCGTCGCCTGGGTCGTCCCGATGGCCCTGGTGCTGACCGACGCGCCGCTGCGCGAGGCGGTGCGGGTGTTCGGGCCGACGCTCGTCCTCCTCGCCGCGGCGATGACGGCCGGGGACGCGCTCGCCGGCATCGCCGGCCAGGGCCTGGCCTGCGCGGCCACCGGCCTGTTCCTGTTCGTCGGCCTCGCCGGGATCTTCCGGCGCGCCGGCATCCTGTCGCCGCAGGCCGCGCGGCGCGCCGTCGCCACCCAGGCGGTGCTGCTCGGCCTCCTCGCGCTAGCGGCCGCCCTCTGGCTGCACGGCGCGGCACCCGGCGCGACAGGCTCCATCCCGGTCCCGAGCGGCGAGGCATCACGATGAGCACAGGCAGGCGGCCCGACGCCGGGGCGTCGGGCGGGCCCCGCGCGGGTCGAGGGCAAAGCCCGGACAAAGCCGGGGCGCCGCGGTCCCCGGGTCCCCGCATCGCGGTCGCGGCCGGCCTCTGGGCAGCCCTGCTGCCGCTCGCGAGCGGCCGGGCCCTGGCCGAGTATCGCCTCGGGACCGGCGACATCGTCGAGGTCGCGATCTTCGGCATGGCCGATTACCGCCGCCGCGTCACCGTCAACATCGACGGCACCGTCTCGCTGCCCTTCCTCGGGGAGGCGAAGGCCGCCGGCCTCAGCCTGGCGGATCTGCGCAAGGCGGTGACGACCGGGCTCGAGGCCAGCGGTACCGTGCGCAATCCGGACGTGACGGTGGAGCTCGTCGAGCACCGCCCGTTCTACATCAGCGGCGACGTCGCGCGCCCCGGCGCCCAGCCCTACCGGCCCGGCATGACGGTGCGACACGCGGTGGCGGTGGCGGGCGGCTACGATGCGCTCCGCTTCCGCGCCGAGAACCCGCTTCTCGCGGCCCCCGAGATGCAGAGCCAGTACGATTCGCACTGGGTCGAGTTCGTCCGTCGCAAGGCGCGGGTCCTGAGCCTCCAGGCCGAGATCGACGAGGGCGACACCGTCGATCTCGCCGTCTTGCGGCAGGCGCCGGTCGATCCCCGGGTCATCGATCAGATCGCCAGCCTCGAGACCCGCGACCTCGCCACCCGGGCGGCCAACTTCCGCAAGGAGCGCCAGGCGATCCAGGCGCTGGTCGCCCAGACGAAGACGTCGGTGGCCGGCCTGGAACGGTCGCTGCGCGAGAGCCAGGCGACCGTGGAGCAGCAGGTCCAGTCGATCGAGCGGACCGCGGGCAACGCCGCCCGCGGCCTGTCGCCGACCTACCGCCTGGAGGAGGAGCGGCGCGCGGTGGCCCTGCTCAAGGGCCAGCAGACCGACGCGACCTCGCGCCTGGCGCAGGCCCGCCGCGAGCTCGCCGAGCTGGAGCGCCGCCTCGACCGCACGGTCGACGAGCACCGCTCCGCGCTTCTCCAGAACCTCCAGGCGACGGTGGTGGAGATGGAGCGGGAGCGCGCGCAGGTGCGTTCGGCCGGGGAGCGCCTGCTCTATACCGGTGCCCTCAAGGCGCAGCTGCGCGGCACGGGCCGCGCCCCGGACATCGTGATCCACCGCAAGGGCGCGGACGGGTCCGTCCGCCTCGCCGTCGAGGAGGGAACCGAGATCCAGCCGGACGACGTGATCGAGGTCGTGATCCGGCCCGACCAGCTCGTCGTCGGCGCCAAGGCGGGAGCGCTCGCCGATGCCGCGCGCTGACGCATCGGTCCGCCGGGCGGCGGCCGCCGGGTCCCGGAACGCCGCTGGCGCGGCGCAGGGGCGAGGTGCCGGAGCGCGGTCCCGGCAGCCGTCCTGCGCCCCGCGCGGGACGGCGACGGGGCGGGGCCGGTGATGCGCCGCGCGGCCTCCCTCCTCGACCGGAGCACCGTCCTGATCCCGCTGCTCGTCGGAGCGGGATGGGCCGGCAGCGTCGCCCTCGGGCCCCGGCTGGGACCGGTGGTCTACGCCGCGCCCGCGCTGGCCGCCGTCCTCGCCGTCCTGGCGATCGTCCTCGCCGGGGCCGCGGCGGCGCGCCCCGCGGGCGTCGCGATCCTGCTCGTGGTCGTGCTCGCCGGCCTGACCATCGCGTTCGACCAGCGGCAGGAGGGCGAGGTCGGCCTGACGCCGCAGAACTTCCTCAAGCTGGTGGTGTGGCTGTTCCTCGCCCTCGTGACGTTGCTCCAGGCCCGCCGCTTCCTCTGGCTGATGCGCGATCCCGTGCTGGCGCTGACGGGCCTGCACGTCCTCGTCGCCCTGGTCTCGGCCGCCTGGTCGCTCGCACCGCTCTACACCCTCGTCAACGGGATCGGCCTGGTCGGCTATCTCGGCCTCGCCTGCCTCGTCGCCGTCCGTCTCCCGGAACGGACGGCACTCCGGGTGACGACCGGCAGCCTGTTCGCCCTCATCGGCGGCGGCCTCGTGATCGGGACCCTCCTGCCGGATCTCGGCTGGATCCCGCCCTCGCACGGCGAGCCGCAATGGCGCTTCCAGGGCCTGTCCGGCCAGCCCAACGTCTACGCGCAGCAGGCCGGCTACCTCCTGACGCTCGCGCTCTGCGCCCGGCGCGAGCGGCATCTGAGCCGGGGCGCCGTCCTCGCCTGCCTCGTGGTGGCGATCGTCGCGATCCTGCTCTCGAACAGCCGCACCACCCTGCTGGCCTGCCTGCTCGCCTGGGCGCTGGTCGGGCTGCGCGAGCGCGGGCGCCTGCGCGCCCTGGCGATACCGGTCGGCGTCGCGGCGGCGCTCGCCCTCCTGGCCGGCTCGCTCGGCGGCGGCACGGGGCTCGACGGGCTCTTCGGCGGCCTCACCCGCAGCGGGTCGGCCAGTGAGCTGACGACGCTGACCGGGCGGACCGAGATCTGGTCGGTCGCCGCCGACCTGATCGCGCAGCGCCCGCTCCTCGGCTGGGGCTACAACGGCACCGAGCAGCTGATCGCCGACAGCGTGCCGACGACCTTCTACGGCAGCCACGTCAACACCCACAACATGAGCGTGCAGCTCGTGCTCGGCCTCGGCTTCCTCGGCGCGCTGCCCGGTCTCGGCTTCGTGGCGGGCCTGCTCTGGCGGCTCCTGCGCTCGCCCGACCCGACCCGCGATCAGGTGACGCTGCTGATGGTCGTCTCCGGGCTGAGCGAGGCGCCGATCTTCATCATGCCGGCCCTGCAGAACCTCGTCGTGTTCGCCGTCCTGGCGCGCGACGCGGCCTGGCGGGTGCCGCATCCCACCCCCCGGCCTCCCCAGGAAGGCGCAGCGCCATGAGCCCATCGCCCCGGCATCCGGCGGCCGCCGCGCTCGCCCTGCTCGCGCTGCTCGCCGGCGCGCCGCCCCCGGCCCGGGCCGAGGACCCGCCGGGCCCGCCATCCGGCTGGCGGCTCGCCTTCGAGGAGCGTTTCGACGACCTCGGGACCTCCGTGCTGGCGCCGGGCCGCTTCGCCTTCGCCTATCCGGACGGCTGGCGGACCAACCGCGGCAACCGGGAGCTCGAATACTACGTCGATCCGCGGCCGGATCACGAGATGGCGCCCCTGGCCGGCGCGACCCCGTTCGCGGTCGCCGACGGCGTGCTCGCGATCCGGGCCTGGCCGCTCTCCGTCCCCGAGCGCCGCGCGAGCCAGGGCCTTCCCTACGCCTCGGGCATGCTGACGACGCACGGCAGCTTCGCGTTCCGCTACGGCTACGCCGAGATCCGCGCCCGGATGCCGCCCGGGCGCGGCCTGTGGCCGGCCTTCTGGCTGCTCGCCCAGAAGGGCGGATGGCCGCCGGAGATCGACGTGCTCGAGGTCTACGGCGACCGCCTGACCACCCTGGACGTCACGGTGCATACCGGCGAGGGCGGGAGCCACCGGCAGGTCCAGCGGAAGGTGCCGGTGCCCGACCTCTCGCAGGCGTTCCACGTCTACGCGGTGACCTGGACGGCCGAGAGCATCGTCTGGTCCTTCGACGGCGCGCCGGTCTTCGAGATGGCGACGCCCGCCGACCTGCACCAGCCGATGTTCCTCCTCGTCAACCTCGCGGTGGGCGGCACCTGGACCGGCAGCCCCGACGCGACGACGCCGTTCCCGGCGCGCTTCGAGATCGACCGCATCCGCGTCTTCGTTCCGCCGGGCGAGCCGCAGGAGACGCGGCGATGAGCGGGGCCGACGCCGCGCGGGCGGAGCGGGACCGGGAGGCCCTGCGCCCCACCCGCTACATCCCGGCGCTCGACGGGCTGCGGGCGGTGGCCGTGCTGCTCGTCGTGGCCTCGCACGCGGCGCCCGCGCACCTCGTCCCCGGCGGGTTCGGCGTGACCCTGTTCTTCTTCATCAGCGGCTACCTGCTGACCGGCCAGCTGGCCGAGGAGCATCGCCGCACCGGCCGGATCGACTTCCGCGGCTTCTACCTGCGGCGCATGCTGCGGCTGCTGCCGGCCGGGCTCGCCTTCGTCGCCGTCTCCGGCCTCGTCTTCCTGGCCCTCGGCGGGTCGCTCGGCGCCGCCGAATGGGTCTCGGCCCTCCTCTACGGGGCGAACTACTTCGACATCCTCGCCGGCTACCGCTCGGACCTGGCGGTCGCGGGCCCGCACGGCGCCGTGGCGGTGGCCCACCCCTTCAGCATCCTGTGGTCGCTCGCCGTCGAGGAACACTTCTACCTCCTCTGGCCGGTCGCCCTGTTCGCGCTGCTGCGGGCCGGCGGATGGCGGGCGGCCGCCGCGCTGCTGGTGCTCCTCTGCCTCGTCGAGCCGGTCTGGCGCGCCGTCCTCCACGCGATCTGCCACGGCCCGCTGCCCGGGTCCGGATGCGGGATGGTGCCGGAGATCCGCATCTACGCCGCGACCGATACGCGCTTCGACTCCCTCGCCTACGGGGCGCTCGCCGCCCTGCTCGCCGTCCAGACCGAGACGCGGCGGTTCCTGCCGCTCCTGCACGCCCGCGGCGCGCAGGCGGCGGCGCTCGGCCTGATCGCGGCGGGCTTCCTCGTGCGCGACGAGACCTTCCGCGAGGTCCTTCGCTACACGGTCCAGGGGCTCGCCTTCCTGATCGCGGTTCCCGCCCTCCTCGTCGGCCCGTCCCGCCTGCGCCGCCTGCTCGAGGGGAGGATTCCGGTCCTCATCGGCCGCCTCAGCTACTCGATCTACCTCTGGCACTGGCTGGCCGGGATGATCGCCACCTACGGCTTCGCGCAGGCCCCGATCCTCCGGGTCGTCGTCTATGTCGGGTTGACGGCGCTGCTGTCCTCGATCAGCTGGCTGGCGATCGAGCGCCCCATGCTGCGCCTGCGGCGCCGGGCGGGCTCGACGGCCCCGTCGCCGGCCACCGGAGCGGTCGTGCCGGGCGCGGCCCGCGCTCCCGCCGCCGTCTCGGTGGCGCCGCGGGCGTGAGGGCTCCTCGAGGCCGCTCGGTCGCGGTCGATGGCGAAAGACTCGTCACCGCGTCGGGCCGCGATCGTCGGCGGGTTGCCGGCCGCCCGTGCCCACCACCGCCCCGGGCCTGACCGTTCGGCTGCCCGTGCCCGCCCGACGGTCGAGAGCCGCCATCCTGCCGCGCAGGCCCCTCGATCGACTCGGCCCGAAAGACCGGTCAGGTCAAGGCCGTCTGCGCTTCAGTCCTGCCGGGCCATGAAAACCTGCGCCCGCTTGTAGGCGATCCGGATCATCCCCGCGTGCCACGGATCGCTCGCATCCAGATCGTCCCAAGGAGGGAAGGACGGGATGCGCCTGCGGGTGTGCTCGTGGAGCTCGCGGGCGATGACGTCGCGCCGCTCCAGGTCGGCAGGAGGAGAGGTCGTCGGCGCGCCAGAGGAGCGGATCCGTCGGGCTCGCATGCAGCGAGCCGCCCGCCTCAACCCCGATGCCGCGCCCGCGACGCAGGCCAGCACCCGGGCAGGTGCGGGGGCGAGGTCGGTGGTGCGTGTCATGGCGCCTCCAGTCCCTCCCGACGTGTCTCGATGTCCTCCGGATCGACGGCTCGCCCGCCCGGTCCCCGTTCGCCTCCGAGTAGAGTCTCTCTCGTCACCCCGATCGCATGCGATCGGGATCCTTCGCTGGAACTGGTGCTCTGCCATTCTACCTTTGGTCAGCCCCCATCGGAGTGGTCCGCCCTGAAGTATGGCTTTGAGCCGACGGAGGACGGACGCGATGGGAACGAAGAAGCACAAACCGGAAGAGGTTGTGGCCAAGCTGCGGCAGGTGGACGTGC
>NZ_JAZFXT010000053.1:0-126416 GCF_036448855.1 Methylobacterium ajmalii | reverse complement strand
ATCGACCGCGACCGGTTCGCCGAGACCGGCGGCGTCGCGGCGCTGAGCGGCGCCTCGCGCCTGTCCGAGATCCCGACCCTGACGGCGGGCGTGCGCGGGCAGACCGAGGTGGATCCGGGCCTCGGCGCCCCGGTGTCGCTGCACGGTCTGGTGGGCTACCGGCGCGCGTTCGGGGACGTGATCCCGACGGCTTTGCTGGCCTTCGGGACCGGCCCGAGCTTCGTGACGGCGGGGATCCCGATCACCCGGGACGCGCTGGTGGCCTCGGCGGGGATGGACCTGCGGGTGTCGGCGGCGGCGACGCTCGGCGTGTCGTACACCGGCCAGGTCGGATCGCGGGCGGAGGATCACGCGGTGAAGGGCAGCTTCACCTACCGGTTCTGAGCCCGAGGACGGACCCGGTGGCGGGCGCGGCGCGAGCCGCGCCCGTCATCGTTCGTGGAGCTTCCTGCGGCAGCCGTTCGAGCCCCCGTCCCCTGCAGAGGCGAGAGGGATTTGAGACGCGGGTCCTGCGAGGCAGCTCACGCCGCCCGGCGATCCGCCACGGGGCAGCGGGCCGGGCCCCCCTCGTCGTCCGTGGTCCAGCGGCAGACCGGACGGCCGGTCTCGGGATCGAGGGACCAGGTGGCGCGCAGGACGGCATTCGCCGGCACGGCGGGAGCCGCGGGCAGGCGCACGGGAAGCGCGCCCTTCGGCGCGAAGGGCAGGATGGTGGTGGTCATGATGCACCTCTCGGGGGCGGCCGTCCGCGCGGCCGGCGCCCACGAGAGAGCGCCCGATCAGGCGTCCCTGCGAGAAGCGGCCGGCACGAACGGCGCGGTCGATCGACTGTGACTGTCGCTCGGCATGGGGTTGATGGTTCCTGGATGGGCGTGGCGGGGCGACGACGCGCCCGTCGCCACGCGGGCTCCCTACACCCGTGGGCCGGCGTGTCAACGGGTTTGCCGGCACCCGATGTGCAGCATCTCCGCCCACCGTGCAGGGCGGGGATGAGGCCGAACGTGGTGCGGCGGCACCGGCTTTGCGTTAGGCCTACGCGCGGTGCGGCGGGGGCTCGGAGGCTCCCGCCAGGGAGGCGGCACGGATGACGGGCGCGGCGGGGCCGATGACGGCGGAGGTGGCCGACGGCCTGCCGACCCGGGCGAGGCTGTGGGCGATGCTGGCGATCGGCATCGCCATGTCGATGGCGGTGCTCGACGGCGCCATCGTCAACGTCGCCCTGCCGGTGATGGCCAAGGACCTGCAGGTCTCGCCGGGCGCCGCGATCTTCATCACCAACGGCTACCAGCTCGCGGTCACCGCCGCCCTGCTGCCGCTGGCCTCGCTCGGCGACATCCTCGGCTACAAGCGCGTCTACTGCACCGGCCTCGCGCTGTTCACCGCGGCCTCGCTCGCCTGCGCGCTCGCCGGCTCGCTGCCGGTGCTCGTCGCCGCCCGCATCGTCCAGGGGCTGGGCGCGGCCGGCATCATGAGCGTCAACATCGCGCTCGTGCGCTTCGTCTACCCTCACCGGATGATCGGGCGCGGCGTCGGCACCATGGCGCTCATCGTGGCGATCGCCTCGGCGGCGGGCCCGAGCGTGGCGGCGGCCGTACTGTCGCTGACGAGCTGGCCCTGGCTCTTCCTCGTCAACGTGCCGCTCGGCCTCGCGGCCCTGACGCTCGCCACCCGGATGCTGCCGGTCACGCCCCGCAGCGGCGCCCGGTTCGATGCCTTGAGCGCACTCCTCAACGCGCTGTTCTTCTGCCTGCTGATCACCGGCGTCGACGGGCTCGGCGAGGCGGGACGGGGCGGCACGGCGCTCGGCCTGCTCGCGGCGGCCGGCCTCGTCGGGATCGCCTTCGTGTGGATGCAGGCCCGCCTGCCGGCCCCGCTCCTGCCGATCGACCTCCTGCGCATCCCGGTCTTCGCGCTGTCGATGGTGAGCTCGGTCTGCTCGTTCTCGGCCCAGATGATGGCCTATGTCGCCCTGCCCTTCTACTTCCAGGACGTGCTCCATCTCTCGAGCACCCAGACCGGTCTGCTGATGACGCCCTGGCCGATCGCCATCGCGGTGATCGCCCCCTTCGCCGGCCGGCTAGCCGACCGCTACCCGCCGGGCCTTCTCGGCGCCATCGGACTCGTCGCCCTCTCGGCGGGGCTCGCCCTGATGGCCGCCCTGCCGGCCGACGCCTCGCCGCTCGCGATCGCCTGGCGGCTGACGCTGTGCGGCCTGGGCTTCGGGCTGTTTCAGTCGCCCAACAACAAGGTGATCATCACCAGCGCACCGCGCGAACGCAGCGGCGGCGCGAGCGGGATGCAATCGACCGCCCGGCTGCTCGGCCAGTCCCTCGGCGCCGCGGTCGTCGCGGTGATCTTCGGGCACCTGCATGCCGGCGGCACCGCGACGGTGCTGTGGCTGTCGAGCGCGCTCGCGCTCACCGGCGCGCTCGCCAGCGGATTGCGAATCCGGCGCTGAGACCAGCGTCGTCGCGCACCGCCCGATCGCAATCCCGTCCCTCCGCACAGACGACGCAACGATGTGGGCGGACGCGCCGCGCCGGACGCAACGACTATCCGGGATGAAGATCCTGTCCTAAACGTGCAACGCCAACGGCCCGACACGGGGCCGGAACGGGAGGATGGTCATGGATGCACGCGTCGTCGATCGCTCGCCGGGCGCGCCCGGCCTCCTCGACCGCGAACGCATCGTCGCCCGCGCGGGATTCAACCGCTGGCTCGTGCCGCCGGCGGCGCTCGCGATTCACCTGTGCATCGGCATGTCCTACGGCCTGTCGGTGTTCTGGCTGCCGCTGTCGCGGGCCCTCAGCCTCGGCCAGCCGGCCCCGGCGGCCTGCCCGGAGATGGGTTTCCTGACCGCGCTCGTCACCACGACCTGCGACTGGCGCGTCAGCGACCTCGTCCTGACCTTCTCGATCGGCATCGTGATGCTCGGCCTCTCGGCGGCCCTGTTCGGCGGCTGGCTCGAGCGCGCCGGCCCGCGCAAGGCCGGGCTCGCCGCCGCCTTGTGCTGGGGCGGCGGCTTCCTCGTCGCGGCGCTCGGCGTCTTCCTGCACCAGCTCTGGCTGATCTGGCTCGGCATGGGGCTGATCGGCGGCATCGGGCTCGGGCTCGGCTACATCTCGCCGGTCTCGACCCTGGTGAAGTGGTTCCCGGACCGGCGCGGCATGGCGACCGGCATGGCGATCATGGGGTTCGGCGGCGGCGCGATGATCGGTTCCCCCCTCGCCGACATGCTCATCACCCGCTTCAAGGGCCCGGACGGCGCCGGCGTGTGGCAGACCCTTGCGCTGATGGGCGCGGGCTACCTCGTGGTGATGCTCTGCGGCGCCTTCGGCTACCGGGTGCCGCCCGCCGGCTGGCGGCCGGACGGCTGGACCCCGCCGGCGGCGGGCAACCGGATGATCACCAGCGGCCACGTCCACCTGCGCGACGCCCACAAGACCGCGCAGTTCTGGCTGCTCTGGGCGATGCTGTGCCTGAACGTCTCGGCCGGGATCGGCGTGCTGGCCCTCGCCTCGCCGATGCTCCAGGAGATCTTCGGCGGCGCGCTGATCGGCCGGCCCGACCTCGGGCTGGCGCAGCTCGATGCCGGGCAGAAGGCGCAGGTCGCCGCCATCGCGGCCGGCTTCGTCGGCCTGCTCTCGCTGTTCAACATCCTGGGCCGGTTCTTCTGGGCCACGCTGTCCGACCGCATTGGCCGCAAGCTGACCTACGCCACCTTCTTCGCGCTCGGCTGCGCCCTCTACGCCGCCGCGCCCTGGGCCGCCGGCATCGGCTCGCAGGCCCTGTTCGTGCTGTTCTTCTGCGTGATCCTGTCGATGTACGGCGGCGGCTTCGCGACGATCCCCGCCTACCTCGCCGACGTGTTCGGCACCCAGTTCGTCGGCGCGATCCACGGCAGGCTCCTCACCGCCTGGTCGACGGCGGGCGTCGTCGGCCCGTTCGTGGTCACGGCGATCCGGCAGGCCCAGGTCGATGCCGGCGTGCAGGGCGCCGCCCTCTACGGCCGCACGCTCCTGATCCTCGCGGGCTTCCTGGCGGCCGGGTTCGTGGCGAACCTCCTGGTGCGGCCGCTCGCCGAGCGCTGGTTCATGCGCCCGGCGGACGCCCGGTCCGGCGGCGCGGTCGCGGCCGATCCGTCCGGCTCGTTCGGGATCGGCCGCGGCGGCCTGACACCGGTAGCCCTCCTCGCCTGGGCGGCTGTCGGCCTGCCGATTCTCTGGGGCGTGTGGATCACCCTGTCGAAGGCGCTGATCCTGTTTCGCTGACGGAGCGGCCCGCCACCCGCGAGACGCGACGAACGTGCGGCGACTCGCACGGGGGCCGGGCCCCGCTCGTCACAGGCGCTCGGCCCGGACGGCGAGGCGCGCAAAGCTCACGATGCTGGCCGCGCCCGCGACGACGCCGCCGAGCCCCAGGGCGAGCGTGGGGCCCCGGCCATTCGCCAGGTCGAAGCAGGCGGCCACCAGGGCGGCCCCGGTGCTCTGGCCGAGCAGCCGGGAGGTGGCCGCCATGGCGCTTGCACCAGCCGCACGCGCGGGTGGTGCGCTCGTCATGAGCGCGCGAAGGTTGGGCGCCTGGAAGACGCCGAAGCCGGCTCCGCACGCCGCCATCCGCCATCCGCCACGCGATGTCGCCGAGGCCCGGATTCGACGGGAGGGCGGCGAGCAGACCCAGGCCAAGGCCGAGGCCCATGAGCCCGATCCCGCCGAGCAGGCCCGAGGGATAGCGGTCCGAGAGGCGCCCGGCCAGGGGAGCCACGAGGGCGACCGCGACGGTCCATGGCACCATCAGGAAGCCGGCCTCGAACTGGGAACGCCCGAGCGCCTGCTGAAACAGGAACGGCAGGGCCACGAAGGCGAGGCCCTGCGCCACGAAGGCACACGCGGCGGCGGCCGCAGAGAGGGCGAAGAGCGGGCGCGTCAGCAGGTCGACGGGCAGCATCGGAGCCGGATGGCCGGCCTGCCGCCGAAGGAGCAAGAGGCCGAGGACCACCGCGCCGCCGAGTTCGGCACCGTTGCGCCAGCCCGGCCCCTCGTGGGCGATCTCGCCGAGCCCCAGCACGAGAAGGGCGACGGTGACGACGGCGAGGACCGCTCCGGGCGCGAGGCCGCATCGCCGAGTTCACCGCCCGCCTGAACGCCGCCTTCCCCAGAGGAAGTGACGCGAATGCCGTTGCGGCGGGTTTGAGCACCGAGGGTTTCCGCCCGATCGGGCCGTGCAGGGACAATCCGCGGAACGAGCGCGCCGGCTTCGAGCAGCGGGGTGGCGGCATCGCCGGGCCGTATCCGGTCTCGGCCCTCGCCGCCTGAAGGCGCAGGGAGAGCGGGCGGGTGGAATGGATCGAGGGATAGTCTCGTATCGGGCTCCCTGACCGGCCGTGGACGAACATCCCTGAGAATTCATCCGGGCGGCGCGAAGGACCACTCGATGCCTATGTCCGTCACCTGTCGGCAGCGCTCACCATCGCGCGAAAGGCCGTGGCGGATCAGGGAGAGGATGTGGCGGCCTCGCAATCCCGCCGGCCGCTCGCCATGCAGTCCTCGCGGATCGATTCCCGGCGCAGGACGCCGGCGAGCCAGACGCAGGCGACCACGAGGACGGCCAGGAAGACGAGGGCGGTGAGGGCGCGGCCGCGGCCGGGATCGGGAGGCCTAATCATCGGCGCGCGCGCGGGCCCGGGCGATCGGCCGTCCGGAAGCGCGGATGGCCGCTTCGAGCGGCCATCCGGGAGGAGCGACGGACCGGAGGAAGCCGGTGGCCGAGCAATATTACTTCAGGTGCTGCGAGAAGTACTTGTTCATCTCGAACATCGTCGCCTTATCCTTGCCGAAGACCTTCTTCAGCTTGTCGTCGGCGAGGATCTCGCGCTTGTTCTCGGGGTTCTGGAGCGAGTGCTTGCGGATGTACTCCCACACCTTGCTCACCACCTCGCCGCGCGGGATCGGGCTGTCGCCGACGATGGCGGCGAGCTCGGGCGTCGGCTGCAGGGGCTTCTGCAGGGCGTTGGGCTTGTCGCCGGATTTCGGCGCCGCGACCTTCTTGCCCTTGGCCGCACCCTTCGCCTCGTCGGCGGCGTCGTCCTTCGCCGTGTCCTTGGCGGCCGCCTTCGTGGCCTTGGGAGCGGCCTTCGGGGCGGCTTCGGGTTCGGCCTTGGTCTCGGCCTTCTTGGTGGTCTTGATCGCCATCGGTCTTCTCCGGTCTGCAACCCGTCTCCCAGGGTCGAAGAGTGGACATGCCTGGGCACATAGCGTCAACAACTAAGCCGTGGTCGGCGCGTTCCAAGAGGAAATCGCCGTCGAACCGGAGTCATCCACATCGGATCACGCCGCGAGCCCGCCGTGGGGGAGCGGGGCTCAGGTGCGAGCCTCCGTCCAGGTGGTCCGCCCCTCGAGCGGATAGGCCGGATCGGTGTAGCCCGGGGTCGAGGGATGACCGGCCGGCACCAGGCCGTCGACCAGGGCCTCGTCCTCCGGGGTGAAGCGATAGTCGAGGGCCTTGGCGTAGGAGCGCCACTGCTCGAAGGTCCGCGGCCCGGCGATCACCGCGGTGACGGCGCGGTTGTTGAGCACCCAGCCCACCGCGAAGTCGATCACCGTGGCGCCCTTGCCCTCCGCATGGCGTTTGAGCTCCTCGGCGAGGCGCAGGCTCTCGGGCCGCCACTCGGTCTGCATCATCCGGGTGTCGCCGCGCCCGGCGCGGGTGCCCTCGGGCGGCGCCTCGCCGGGGCGGTACTTCGCGGTCAGCACGCCGCGGGCGAGCGGCGAATAGGGCACGACGCCGAGCCCGTAATGGGCGCAGGCCGGCAGGTGCTCGACCTCCGGCATCCGGTTGAGGGCGTTGTAGTAGGGCTGGCTCGCCGCGGGCCGGTCGATGCCGTGCTCGTCGCACAGACGGCAGATCTCGGCGACCCGCCAGGCCCGGTGGTTCGATACGCCGAAGTAGCGCACCTTGCCGGCCCGGATCAGGTCGGCCATCGCCCGCACGGTCTCGGACAGCGGCGTGTCGTGGTCCTCCTTGTGGAGGTAGTAGAGGTCGATCCGGTCGGTGTTCAGCCGCATCAGGCTGGCCTCGCAGGCCTGGACGATGTGGGCGCGCGACAGGCCGCGGTCGTTCGGGCCCTTGCCCATCGGGTTCGCCACCTTGGTGGCGAGCACCCAGGCGTCGCGGTCCTGCGCGATGGCCCGGCCCACCACCTCCTCGGAGCGCCCCTCGGTGTAGGCGTTCGCCGTATCGATGAAGTTGATCCCCTGCGCGCGGGCATCCGCCACGATGCGGATCGCCTCGTCGTCGGGGGTGGGTCCGCCGAACATCATCGTGCCGAGGCAGAGCGGCGAGACCTTCAGGCCGGACCGGCCGAGCGTGCGGTACTCCATTGGGCGTTCCCCGATCCCGAAAATGGCGTTTGCGTGGCGCCGGCTGCGTCTTCGCGCCGGCCCGCATCCGCGTTGTGGATGCTGGGGTTTTCCCCTTCTTCATCCCGTTCGGCAAGGTCGCGTTAAGCACGGGACCGCAAAGCTTTCGCCCATGATCATCGCAGCCCTCTCCCTCGCCTTCTGCGCCGCCGGCGCCCTCGTCCTCGGTCTGGGGACCATCGTCACCGTCGAGCCGCCGCGGGACCATCCCCACGGCGCCGGCCTGATCTGAGGGCGGCGCGCCCGCGGGCCCGGTCCGATGCCCGCAGGCGCGCTGCCGCGCTTCGTCCTCGTCTACGCCGCGATCTATGCGGGTTACGGCCTGACCACGCCGTTCCTGCCCGCGCTCCTGTCAGAGCGCGGGCTGTCGCCGACGCAGGTCGGACTGGTGCTGGCCGCCGGCACCGCGATCCGGCTCGCCGCCGGCCCGCTGGCGGGCGCGATCGCCGACCGGCTGCACGCCGGCCGCGGCGTGCTCGCCGCCTGCGGGCTCCTCGCGGGGTCGAGCGCCCTCCTCGTCCTTGCCGGCCACCGCTTTGCCGGGCTGATGCTCGCCGGCCTGGCGCATGCCGCCGCGACGGCGCCGCTCGCTCCGCTTGCCGACGCCCTGGCGCTGCCGGCCGCCGCGGCCTCCCGCTTCGCCTACGGCACCGTGCGGGGCGCCGGCTCGGCCGCCTTCATCGCCGGCACGCTGGCCGCCGGCCAGCTGACGGGGCTTCTCGGCCTGTCGGCCCTGCCGGTGGCGGGCGCCGCCGCTTTCGCGCTGCTCGCCGCCGCGACGCTCGCCCTGCCGGCCGGTCCCGCCGGCCCGGAAACGCGGACCGCGCGACCCGGCCTCGCCGAGCTGCGGGCTTTCCTGGGCGCCCCCGCCTTCCGCCGCCTCGTCGCGGTCGCCGCCCTGGTGATCGCCAGCCACGCGGTGCACGACGCCTTCGCGGTGATCCGCTGGCGCGAGGCCGGCCTGTCTCCCGGTACCGCGAGCCTGCTCTGGGCCGAGGCGGTGGGAGCCGAGGTGCTGGTCTTCCTGGTGGTCGGCCCCCGGCTGCTCGCCCGCCTCGGACCCACGGGCGCGCTGGCGCTCGCGGCCGGGGCGGGAATCCTGCGCTGGTCGGTGGCGGCGCTCACCGTCGCGCTGCCGGCGCTCGCGGCGATCCAGGCCCTGCACGGGCTGACCTTCGCGCTCCTGCACCTCGCGGCGATGCAGGTCCTCGCCCGGACGGTGCCGCCCGCCCTCGCGGCGACGGCCCAGACCCTCTACGGCACCCTCGGCCTCGGGCTCGCCACCACCCTGGCGACCCTCGCGGCCGGGCCGCTCTGGGCCAAGCTCGGCCCCGGCGCGTTCTGGGTCATGGCGGCGCTCTGCGCGGCGGCGCTGCCGCTGGTGCGGGGCGTGGGCACACGAACCGACGCACGGGAGGATACAGCCTAGCCGAAGCCGCTTGCACGCGCCGCGCGAATCGGCGCCAATCGCGCCGCTCCCCCCGCCGCGAGGATGACGGCATGACGCTCTCTTCCACGGCCTGTCCACCCGGGGCGCTCCCGCTCACCGCGATCCCCCCGGGGCTGGAGCCGTTCACCTTCGACCTGTTCGTGCCGGTCTACCGGCCGCTGCAATCGGGCGCCTGGCGCATCCATCACGGGCGGAACCTGCTCGCCCAGGGCTACTGGAGCCCGACGCGGCTGGTGCCGAGCGTCACCGCCCTGGTCCGCGGCGACCACACCTGGATGTCGACGACGCCGATCGAGCTGGAGAGCCAGGAAACCGGCGTGCGCCTGGCCGCCGGCCACGTCGTCGTGTTCGGCCTCGGGATGGGCTGGTCGGCGCTGGCGAGCGCCCTGCGGCCGGAGGTCACCGCCGTCACCGTGGTCGAGATCGATCCCGAGGTGATCGCGCTGCACCGGGAGCTCGACCTCGCCGCCCAGCTGCCGCCGGAGGCCCGCGCCAAGATCCGCATCGTCGAGGGCGACGCCTTGGCGTGGCGCCCCGAACGGCCCGTCGACCTGCTGATGCCGGACATCTGGCTGCCGCTGGTCTCCGACGACCGGGTGGCGGAGGTGCGCCGCATGCAGGCGAACGTCCAGGCCGCGAACCTCTATTTCTGGGGCCAGGAGCTTGAGATCGCCCGCCACGCCGCGGCGGCGGGACGCGCCCTCGACGAGGGCGGCATCCGCGACACGATCGCGGCCTTCGAGTTGCCCCTGGTCGGGCCGGCGCTCCCCGATTACCCCGAGAAGATCCGCCAGGCGACGACGCGGCACATGCGCGGCCGCTGGCTGCCGGGCACGGCCGGGCCCGCTCCGGTGGCGGCCGCATCCTGACGCGACGCCCCGTCGAACCTCGTCGGACCGGTCGTTCGAACTAGTACGCCAGGACCATTGTAATGGTACGTGAGAGCATGGCTTAAGCGGCGGCCGCCGGAGACCCCCGATGCCGCCGCTGACCACGACCGATCCGGATTCCGCCGAGGCGCCGGCTTTGCCGGCGGGCATCCAAGCCCATCTCGGGGCCGCCCTGCGCGCCGCCTACGACGACGTCGCGGCCCCGCCCTGCGACCGGCTCGAAGCCCTGGTCGCCCGCCTCGCCGCGGCGCTCGCCGGCCTCGACGCCGCGCCCGCGGAGGCGTTCCGGCGCGACATGCTGGCGGAGGTGCCCCGGCTGCGGCGCCGCGCCGTGACCCTGTGCAACGACCGCACCCGCGCCGACGACCTGGTGCAGGAGACCCTGCTCAAGGCCTGGGCGGCGCAGGACCGGTTCACCCCCGGCACGCAGCTCGGCGCCTGGCTCTACACCATCCTGCGCAACAGCTTCTACTCCGAGCACCAGAAGCGCGTCCGCGAGGTCGGCGATCCCGACGGCGTCTTCGCCGGGCGTCTCGTCTCCCTGCCGGCCCAGCACGGCAACCTCGATCTGCGCGACGTGCAATCCGCCCTCGACCGCCTGGTGCCGGACCAGCGCGAGGCGCTGCTGCTCTCGGCGGTGCACGACCTGTCCTACGAGGACATCGCCGTCGCGATGGAGTGCCGGGTCGGCACCGTGAAGAGCCGGATCAACCGTGCCCGGGCCCGGCTGGCGGAGATGCTGGGCTGACCCCGGCGGACGCCGCCCTCACCGGCCGCAGCCGACGCAGATTCCGTCCTCGATCCGGTCGTCGGCCCGCTCCAGGCGGGTGCGCGCGTCGATCCGTCGTTCCAGCCGCGCATCGGCCCCGCCCGGATGCGGCATCACCCGGCCGACCGCGCTGGTGTTGGGTGCCGTGACGGTGGAGCGCGGCCCGCCTCCGGTGCCGGTCTCGTCGGGCAGGTCGCGGGACTGCGCGGCCCCGGACGCGGCGAGCGCGCCCGCCAGCACCGTCCCGGTGAGCCATCGACGGGTGAACGCGCGCGATGCGGGCATGACCGGCTCCTGTCGCGGTGGGCATCCGGGGTCCGGCGGCCCCGGACGGGCCGCACACGGCTCTCAACGCGGCAGGTCAGGCGCCGTTGCACCGGGTTGTTCGCGCCTCAGGCGCGCGGCCGGCGGACCGGGGCCTCGTCGCGGTGGTCGGGATGGTGACCGAACACGCCGACGGCGACCAGGACGGCGACGAGCCCCAGGGCGATCAGGAAAACCTGCATATCAACTCCTTCGCGCAGGACGGCTCGCGACCGAACCCCGCACGCTCCCTAACAAGATCCGCGCCACCTTCTGCCGGGTGGCCATAGCTCCCGCCCTATGACGAAGGGACGACAGGTGTCGCACTCTGCCTGCAACCCTGCCGCGATGCCAGGGGGGCTCGCGTCGCACGGGATTCGTTCAGGATTCTCGATCGGACGATCGGCCGGGTCCGGTCGCCGCGCCGGGAACGCCGCGCGGGTCCTGCCGTTGCCCCGGTCCGACGCACCCGACAGACCGGACCCCTCCATGCCGCTCCGCACCCCCCTCCTCGCCGCCGCCCTCGTCGCAGGGCTGGCGGGCTCCGCCGCCGCCCAGGGCATCGACAACGGCGCCGGCACGGCCAAGCCCTCCACCGGCAATACCGGCTCGGGCATGTCGAGCCAGCCGCCGGGCACCGGCATCGGCGGCAACAACCCGGGCAGCATGGGCTCGACCGGCGCGCAGGGGTCGAGCGGCGGCAACATGGGCCCCGGTCCCACGGTGACGCGCGAGGGCCCGACCGGCAGCGGCGCGCCCGGCACCGGCCCGGGCTCGCAGAAGAACGGCACCGCGCGCTGACGGTCCACGCGCCCGGCGCATTTGTCAGCGCCCGCGCGGCCCCCTACGAGACGCAACAGCGACCTCGTAGGGGATCACCCATGCGCATCACCGCCATCCGCGACATCGTCGCGCCGATCAAGTCGGACATCGCCAACGCCTGGATCGACTTCTCGACCATGACGGCGAGCGTGGTCGCGGTGGTGACCGACGCGGTGGTCGACGGCCGCCCGGTCGTCGGCTTCGGCTTCAACTCGAACGGCCGCTACGCCCCGCAGGGTCTCCTGCGCGAGCGCTTCATCCCGCGCCTGCTCGCGGCTGCGCCCGAGGACCTCCAGGACGAGGACGGGTTCCTCGACCCGCACCGGGCCTGGGCGGCGATGATGAAGAACGAGAAGCCCGGCGGCCACGGCGAGCGCTCGGTGGCGGTGGGCGTGCTCGACATGGCCCTGTGGGATGCGCTTGCCAAGGCCAAGGGCGTGCCGCTCTGGCGACTGCTCGCCGACCGCTACCGCGGCGGCGAGGCCGATCCGACCGCCTGGGTCTACGCCGCGGGCGGCTACTACTATCCGGGCAAGGGCCTCGACGCGCTTCAGGACGAGATGCGCTCCTACCTCGACCGCGGCTACAGTACCGTGAAGATGAAGGTCGGGCTGGTGCCGCTCGCGGAGGACGTCGCCCGGATCGAGGCGGTGCTCGCGGTGCTGGGCGGCGACGGCTCGCGCCTCTGCGTCGACGTCAACGGCCGCTTCACCCTCGAGGAGGCGATCCGCTTCGGCCGCGCGGTCGCGCCCTACGGCCTGCGCTGGTACGAGGAGCCGGTCGATCCCCTCGACTACCTCGCCCACGCGGCGCTCGCCACGACCTATGACGGGCCGCTCGCCACCGGCGAGAACCTGTTTTCGCACCAGGACGCCCGCAACCTGATCCGCCACGGCGGCCTGCGTCCCGACCGCGACATCCTGCAATTCGATCCCGCCCTGTCCTACGGCCTCGTCGAGTACCTGCGCACCCTCGACGTGCTGCGCGCCCACGGCTGGTCGCCGCGCCGCTGCGTGCCGCATGGCGGGCACCAGTTCGCCCTCAACATCGCGGTGGGCCTCGGGCTCGGCGGCAACGAAAGCTATCCGGACGTCTTCGCGCCCTTCGGCGGCTTCGCCGACGCGGTGCCGGTCGCCGACAGCCGGGTCGCGATGCCGGCCGTGCCCGGCATCGGCTTCGAGGCGAAGAACGCGCTCTACGCGGTGATGCGGCCGCTGGAGCGGGCGTGACGCCGGGCGGGTCCGGGCGCGCGAGGACGATCGCCGCCCGGCCCGCCCGCCTGGCTGACCTGCCGGCGCTCCTGGCGCTGTTTGCCGCGTCCGAGGTCAGCGCCGCCGCGCCCGCGGAACAGGCCGGACGCCTGTGGCGGGAGAGCCTGGCGCATTCCGGCGTCGCGATCTTCGTCTCCGACGCCGATGCCGGCGGAGGCCTCGCGGCGACCTGCATGCTCGTCAGCGCGCCGAACCTCCTGCGCGGCGGACGCGCCCACGGCTTCCTGGAGAACGTCGTGGCCCACCCCGCGCATCGCGGGCGCGGGCACGGCCGGGCCGTCGTCCGGGCGGCCCTCGCCGAGGCCTGGGCACGCGGCTGCCATCACGTCCTGATGCAGAGCGGACGCGCCGACCCGCGGGTCCACGCCTTCTACGAGGGGATGGGCTTCGTGCCGGGCCGCCGGACGGCCTACGTGGCGATGCGCCCGGACGACCCGGCCTCCTGATCGCGCGCCTGCTACGACACCGCCCCGGCGAACTTCTCCAGGTGGCTCCAGGCCTCGGCCCCGTACTTCCCCTTCCACTCGGCGTAGAACCCGGCAGCCCGCAGCCGGTCCTGGAAGGGCGCGGGCGGAGCGTCGTTGATCGCGAAACCCGCCCTGCCGAGTGCCGCGCGCATGGTGTCGCCCTGGCTCGCGATGTCGCGGCGCTGGTCGAGGGCGGCGGCGTCGAAGTGGCGGGCGAGCACCGCCTTCACGTCGCCGGGCAGGCGCGACCAGGTCCGCTGGCCGGACATCAGCCAGAACCCGTCCCAGATGTGGTTGGTGAAGGAGAGGTACTTCTGCACCTCGGCGAGCTTGAAGCTCGTGATGATGGCGAGCGGGTTCTCCTGCCCGTCCACCACCTTGGTCTGGAGCGCCGAGTAGGCCTCCGAGAAGTTCAGCGCCACCGGCGCGGCGCCGAGCGCCCGGAACGCCGAGGTGAACAGCGCGCTGTTCGGCACCCGGAGCTTCAGGCCGTCGAAATCGGCCGGGCTCGCGATCGGCCGGGTGCTGGTCGTGGTCTGGCGGAAGCCGTTGTCCCACATCCGCTCGAACGGCACGAGGCCGGCCTTGGCGATCTCGCCCCGGATGTAGGCGCCGAGTTCGCCGTCGAGGGCCGGCCAGACCTTGTCGTAGCCGCTCCACGCGAAGGCGACATTGATGAGCGAGGCGCGGGGCACCAGCGTCGCGAGGTTGGAGGAGGATTGCGCGAACATCTCCAGCGCGCCGGAACGCAGCTGGCTCAGCATGTCGGCATCCGAGCCGAGCTGCCCGTTGGGGAAGATCGCGACCTCGACGGCGCCGCTCGTCTCCTTGGCGACCTTCTCGGCCGCCTCGCGCAGGCGGATCGTCGCCGGATGGGTGTCGGGCGTGACGACCCCGCATTTGAGCCGCAAGCCTCCGCCCTGCGCCCGGACGTGGGGTGCCGCGACGACCGTGGCGGCGGCGCCCGCCATGAGGCTGCGGCGCGTGAGATGAAGCATGGGGGTCGGCCTCCCGGGTGTCCGGCTGCCCCGGCGCGGGTGCGCCGGAGGGCCGGATCTCGTCTGCCGCCCTGGTTACGCCGAGTCGGCGCGGGCTGCCACCGCCCTCACCGCCCCCCGAGCGCCCGGGCCGGCGCCGTCGCGAGGTCCACCGCGCCCTCCGCGGTGTCGCCGAGGCCCTGGCCGAGGGAGCGCAGGTGCTCGCCGTAGGTCTCGCGGCTCTGGGCGTCCACCACCGCGACCGGGGCCGAGACCGCGAGGCCCGCGGCGGTGCCGACCGTGGCGGCGGCGCCCGCGGTGATCTGGACGATGCGGTCGGAGAGGCCGACGCGGGAATCGGTGATCGTCTGCCCCTGCGCCAGGCGGTTGCCGAGGAGCGCCACGAGCTGCGGGCTGCCGGCGAACTTGCCGTGGTTGAGGGCATCGCTGCCCTTCATCGCGGTGAGGTTGAGGACCGCGATGTTCTCGCGGGCGAGCTCGGTGCGGTAGGGCTCGGCCGTCGGGTCGATGGCCCCGAGCCGCGCGCCGGCCCCGCCCCAGACCAGGCGCGAGACCGCGAGCGCGTTGTCGTCCTGCGACACGAACAGGCTCAGGCGCGGCCGGCCCGGGCCCATGTCGCGGAACGCCTCGCGGGCGAGATCGACGTCGACATCGGGGGCGGCCAGCACCACGTCGCGGATCTTCGGGGCCACCCGCCCGTCGCGGATCGCCATCTGTCGCAGGGATTCGAGCACCAGCCAGTTGCCCATCGAGTGGGCCAGCACCGTGACCTCGCCGACCTCCGGGTTCTGGGCGAGGCGGCGCAGCACGCCCTCGAGCGCGTTGCGGGAATAGTTGGTGCTCTCCCGGTCGTAGCCGTAGGCGAGCACGCTGCCGCGGGACGGCCAGGTGAACAGCACCGGCACCACGTCGGCCCGGGTGTCGTGCACGATCTGGGCGAAGCGGTAGACCGCGTCCTCGAAGCGATTGTTGAAGCCGTGGACGAAGACCAGCACGTTGCGCTTGCCCGTGCGGGCCGCGCTGCGGCGCAGGCGCGCCGCCGCCTCGGGCCGGTCCAGGGTCTCGGCCTTGAGGGTCACGAAATCGGTGGCGGGGTTGCCGGGCAGTTCCTTGGGCCACTGCACGGTGCCGGGGGTGCGCACCGCGTCCGGCGGGATCGAGACGGTGATGTCGGCGTAGGACAGCTCCGGCCCGCGGTCGCCGGAATACATCTCGCCCGGGTTGGCGGCGGTCTTGCGGGTGGTGGCGACCAGCATGTCGACGGTCGAGGCGCCCGGCACCGTGGCGGCGACCGGCGCCAGTACGCCCTTCGGCGCGCCCGCGCAGGCGCCGAGCCCGGCCGCGAGGACGAGCAGGCCGGCCACGACCCGGCCCCGCACGAGAACCCCCATCACCACGACCCGCTCCCCCGCCCGCCGGAACCCCCGGCCGATTCGCTCGTGCCCGATTCTCGCGGGCGCTTCTTAAGGATGAGCCAATTCCGTGCGGCGCCAATGCGGCACCGGGCGCAACCGGCCGATTGTGTCCCACCCGTTGCCGCCAGGGCACGGTACAGGCGGGATGCGCAGCGGCCGGCCGGGCTCGGGTCCCGGACCGCTTATCCGAAGCGCCGCGATGTGCTCTAGAGCCGGCGACGGCTCCCCGGCGCTTCCCGCGAGGACGGGCCCTCCCCGCATCGGTCCATGGTCGCCCCCCTCCCCCTCTCGATCTTCCTCATCGCCCGCAACGAGGCCGACCGCCTCGGCGCCACCCTGGCGGCGGTGCGCGACCTGACCGACGACCTGATCGTGGTCGATTCGGGCTCGACCGACGGCACGCAGGCGCTGGCCGCCTCCTACGGCGCCCGGGTGATCGCCCGCGACTGGCCCGGCTACGGGCCGCAGAAGCGCTTCGCCGAGGAGCAGTGCCGCCACGTCTGGATGCTGAACCTCGACGCCGACGAGGTGGTGCCACCCGAACTCAACGCCGAGATCCGCCGGCTCTTCGCCGCGGGCGAGCCGCCGCACCCGGCCTACGCGATCGGCATCGCCGAGGTGTTTCCCGGCGAGGTCAAACCGCACCGCTTCGCCTACACCCTGTGGCCGGTGCGGCTCTACCGCCGCGACCGCGGCCGCTACTCGCCCTCGCCGGTCCACGACCGGGTCGACCTCGAGGCGGGCGCCACGACCGGGCGGCTGCGCGGGGTGATCCACCATTTCTCGGTCCGCTCGCTCGGCGACCAGCTCGCCAAGCTCAACCGCTACTCCGACCAGCAGGCCGACGACCTCGAGGCGCGGGGCGTGCGACTGCCGACCTGGCGGCTCTTCGTCGAACTGCCGGGCAACTTCCTCAAGGCCTATCTCGGCCGGCGCCACTGCCTGCGCGGTGCCTACGGCTTCCTGCTGGCGATGAACTACGCGATCTCGCGCCACCTGCGCGTCGCCAAGCACTACGAGCGCCGGATCGTCGCCCGCGCCCGGGACAGGCGCCCCGGCTGACCGCGAGCGGGCTCACGGCCCGCAACGCACAGCCACCACCGCCCCGGCGACGCGGCCGGCGATCGCCCCGGCGGTGAGCGGCGTACCACCGCCCGCGGGCGAGGCCGGGGCCTCCGCGCCGAGCAGCGCCTTCAGCGCCGCCGCCCCGACGAGCGGATGGGTGAGCGGCGGCACGATGCCCGCGACGAGGCGCGGCTGGGCCGGCAGGCGGGCGACGAGACCGAGGAGGCGCCCCGCCCGGTCGAGGACCGGCGCGCCGGCCGCCCCCGGCTGGAGCGGGGCGAGCACGCCGCCGGCCGCGATCTCGCCGGTCGTCACGGTCGGTCCCTCCGCCCCCGCGGCGACCACGACCACGGCCTCCTCGGGCCTCGGCGGCGCGGCCGCGAGGGCGAGGGCGGCGCCGGAGGGGGCATGTCCCTCGAGGAGCGCGAGGCCCGCCGCCTCGTCGCGGCGCAGGACCCGGGCCGGCTCGCCGGCGATCCGCGGCGCCGAACAGGCAGCCGGCAGCACCGCGACGACCCGGCGGGGGCCGACGACGATCCCGGTGGCGGCGACAGGCCCGGCGGCCGGAGCAGCCGAAAGTGCCGGCGCCTTGGCGGCGGGGTCCGGCGCCGTGGCGGCCATCGGACGCGGCGGGGGCGGCGCGGACTCGCCCGGAAACGACACGAAGCTGTTGGCGATGGCGATCACCAGCCGGTCCATCTCCCGGGCCGAGCCCTTGTCGTACGAGAGGGTGAAGCCGCGCAGGCCGGCGGCCCCGGCGGCGGTGCGGATGTAGAACTTGCCCGTCGGCGTCTCGCCGGTGACCACGGTGAAGTCCGGGCGCTTGAGGCTGTAGGTCACCTTGCGCTCGGGCGTCGCCGCGGCGGCCTGGGCGTGGAGGGTGTCGAGGTCGGCCTCGCCGAGAGCGTAGGCCCGGGTGTCGAGGGTGACGCGCCCGTCCGGGCTCTGCCAGCGGGTGCCGCCGGCGATGCGGCTGCGCTTCGACAGCAGCTGCTCCGGTATCCCGAGGACGAGGCCGGTCGCGGGATCGGCCGCGACGGTGAAGCGCGCCGCCTTGCGGGCGGCCTCCCCGGCCGCCAGCAGGGCTCCGCGGCCGGCCTCGTCCAGGATGCCGGTCGCAGAGGCAGCGCCGCCCCGGGACTGCCAGGCCCCGATCGCCTCGTAGGTGCGCCGGCCGAAGGTGCCGGTGACGACGCTGTTGTAGCTGCCGGCCCAGACCAGGGCGTCCTGCACCGCCCGCCGCTCGGCCTCGGGCCGGGCCTCGAAGGCGGCGCGGGCCGCCTCGAAGGCCGGATCGGGCGCCGTCGGCCCGGCGGGACGCGGCGCAGGGGCCTTGGCGGCGGGCGCACCCGCGGCGGGTACAGTCGCGGCGGGCGCGCCGCCCGGTAGCGGCGCCTGCGCGTAGGCGATGGAGATCCCGCCGACGAGGAGCGGCAGCAGACCGGCGGCGAGCAGGCGGGCGGGGCGCGGCATCGGGCTCTCCGGAAGATCGATGCCCGACCTTGGCAGAGGCGGCGCCGGACTTCCAGGGTCCCGCCGGCGTCGCGGACCGGCCGGCAGGCTCGAGAAAAGCAAAGCGTGGTCGGCGCAAGATCTCGCGCCACCGCGAAAGCCCGCGAATTCCATCCGAACCGGCGCGAGGTCGGATTGCACCGCGGCCGCACGCTGCACTAGGCTCCGGCCGGGCGAGGAAATGGGGACAGGCCGGTCATGACGATCATCACCCGGGTCGGGCACTTCGCCGGCTTCCTGGCGGGTCTCTCGGCCACGGTCCTGGCGTTCGGTCCGGCCGCGGCCCAGCAGCCGGCGGGCCCGGCCCCCCGCCGCGCCGCCCTGGTCCAGTCGGCGCCCAAGAGCCAGGTCCCCAAGAGCTACGTCCGCCCTGCCCTCGCCAGCGACGCGGTTCGCCTCGAAGCCCGGCTGCAGGGCGAGGGCGGAGCGGGGGCCAAGACCGCGGCGCAGTGGCGCCGCGAGGCGGAGATCGCGCGCACCAAGGACGACCTCGACGGGGCGCTCGTCGCCTTCCGCCGCGCCGCCGTGGCCGAGCCGGCCGACTGGCGCAACTGGTACGCCCTCGCGGAGGCCGCCAACGGCGCCGAGAACGACGATTACGAGACCAACCAGACGCTGAAGACCGAGGCCCGGGCCGGCGCCTACCTGGCCTACCAGCGCGCGGCCTCGCCGGCCGACGAGGCCAGGGCGCTCGCTCTGCTCGGGGCCGCCCAGGCCAAGCAGGAGAGCTGGCGTCCGGCGCTCGAGGCCTACGCGGCGAGCCTGGCGCTCGCCCGCGACGCGGAGACCGCCAAGACCTACGAGGCCCTGCGCGACGCCCACGGCTTCCGGGTGCTCGACTACAAGGTCGATTCCGACGCCGCCGCGCCGCGGGCCTGCTTCACCTTCTCGGAGGCCCTCGACCCGAAGACCGAGATCGCCCCCTTCGTCGCCGTGTCGGGAACCGGCGACGCCGCCGTGACGGCGCAGGGGCAGCAAGTCTGCGTCGACGGCTTGCGCCACGGCGAGCGCTACGGGGTGGTGCTGCGCCAGGGCCTGCCGTCGAGCGTCGGCGAGAGCCTGCGCAAGGCCGCCGATTACGACCTCTACGTCCGCGACCGCAGCCCGCAGGCCCGCTTCACCGGGCGCAACTACGTGTTGCCCCGCACCGGCCAGGCCGGGGTGCCGCTCATCTCGGTCAACGCGCCGAAGCTCGACGTCGAGGTGGTGCGGATCGGCGACCGCGGCCTCCTGCCGGCGCTTCGCACCGACGAATTTTTATCGCAGCTCTCGGGCAGCGGCCTGCGCACCATCGCCCGCGAGCGTGGCCAGCGGGTCTGGAAGGGCACGCTCGACACCGCGCCCGCGGACGTGAACCGCGAGGCGGTGACCGCCTTCCCGGTCCTGCAGGCGGTCGGCAGGATCGAGCCCGGCCTCTACGTGATGTCGGCGCGCCCGAGCGGCACCGCGGCGCTCGCCGACGAGGAGGGCGGCTACGAGACCGAGGCGACGCAGTGGTTCGTGGTCTCGGATCTCGGCCTCACCGCCTTCAAGGGCCCGGACGGGATCCATGTGCTCGCCCGCTCGCTGGCCTCGGCCGGGGTGCTGAAGGGGGCCGAGATCCGCCTCGTCGCCCGCAACAACGAGGTGCTGGCGACCCGCGCGACCGACGCGCAAGGCCATGCCGCCTTCGATCCGGGGCTGTCCCGCGGCGAGGGCGGGGCCAGTCCGAGCCTCGTCGTGGCGCGGCTCGGCGAGGATTACGGCTTCCTCGACCTGTCGCTGAGCGCCTTCGACCTCGCCGATCGCGGCGTGAAGGGCCAGCCGGCGCCGGGCGCGGCCGAGGCCTATCTCTACCCCGAGCGCGGGGTCTACCGCTCCGGCGAGACGGTGCAGCTCACCGCGCTCTTGCGCGACGCCAAGGGCGCGGCGATCCCGGCCCTGCCGCTCACCCTGGTGGCCAAGCGCCCGGACGGGGTCGAGTACCGCCGGGTCCAGGCGGCGGACGGCGGCCTGGGCGGCCGTGCGGTCTCGTTGCCGCTGCTCCCCGGGGCGCAGGCCGGCACCTGGCGGGTCGCGGCCTATACCGATCCGAAGGCGGCGCCGGTCGGCGAGGCGAGCTTCCTGGTCGAGGATTACGTGCCCGAGCGCCTCGACGTGACGCTCACCCCCGGCGAGGCGGCGCTGCGCCCGGGCGAGCCCGCGACGGTGGCGGTGAGCGCGCGCTACCTCTACGGCGCGCCCGGGGCCGGCCTCTCCGTCACCGGCGCGGTCGCGGTACAGCCGGCCGCCCGCACCGGCATCAAGGGCTTCGAGGATTTCTCGACCGGCCTCGACGACGAGCGCATCGAGCCGGTGACGGCGGAGCTCGACGCGCCCGTCGCCACCGACCCGCAGGGGCGCGCCACCGTGCGGGCGCCGGTGCCGGCAATCGGCGGGCCGCGGCCGTTCGAGGCCAAGGTATCGCTCCAGGTCGGCGAGCCCGGCGGCCGGGCGGTGCAGCGCAGCGTGACCCTGCCGATCCTGCCGGCGGGCCCGGTGCTCGGCATCAGGAAGACCTTCGGCGCCTTGCGGGAGGGCGCGAGCGCGACCTTCGAGGTCGCCGCCGCCCGGCCCGACGGGACCCGGCTCCAGGCCGAGGCGACCTGGACCCTGCTGCGGGTCGAGCGGCGCTACCAATGGTACCGGGCCGACGGGCGCTGGGCCTACGAGCCGGTGAAGACCACCACCAAGGTCGCCAGCGGCCGCGCGGCCCTGGAGAGCGGCGCGCCGGCAAAGCTCGCGATGCCGGTCGATCTCGGCACCTACCGGCTGGAGGTGCGGGCGCCCGGATTCGAGGCTGCAAGCCTGTCGTTCGGCGTCGGCTGGAGCGGGGGCGAGAGCGCCGACGCGCCCGACCTCCTCGACCTCACCCTCGACAGCGAGTCCTACGCCTCCGGCACCACCCTGAAGGCGCAGCTGCGGCCGCGCTTTGCCGGCACCGCCACCGTCGCGGTGGTGAGCGACAAGGTGCAGGAGATCCGCACCCTCGACCTGCCGGCCACCGGCGCCACCGTCGAGATTCCGGTGAAGCCCGAATGGGGCGCGGGCGCCTACCTCGTCGCCACCGCCTACCGGCCCCTCGACCAGGCGGCCAAGCGCCTGCCCGGCCGGGCGATGGGGCTGGCCTGGTTCGGGATCGACCGGGACGCCCGTACCCTCGGGGTGGCCCTCGAAGCGCCCGAGAAGATGCGGCCCCGGGGCGAGCTGCGCCTGCCGATCCGGCTCACCGGACTGAAAGCCGGCGAGGAGGCCCGGGTGGTCGTGGCGGCGGTCGATGTCGGCATCCTCAACCTCACCCGCTACGCGACCCCCGACCCGTTCGGGTTCTTCTTCGGCCAGAAGGCGCTCTCGGCCGAGATCCGCGACCTCTACGGCTACCTGATCGACGGGATGCAGGGCACGCTCGGCGCGATCCGCTCCGGCGGCGATGCCGGCGGCGCCGAGCTCGACGGCGCGCCGCCCGCCCAGGCGCCGCTCGCCCGCTACTCGGGCGTCGTCACGGTCGGCCCGGACGGGCGGGCCGAGGTGAGCTTCCCCCTGCCGGCCTTCAACGGCACCGCCCGGGTGATGGCGACGGCCTGGAGCGCCGCGCGCGTCGGCGCGGCCTCCGCCGACGTGGTGATCCGCGACCCCGTGGTGGCGAGCGGCACCCTGCCGCGCTTCCTCGCCGTTGGCGACCGCTCGCGCCTCCACGTCGCCCTCGACAACGTCGAGGGGGCGGCCGGCGACTACGCGGTCGACGTCGACCTCGCCGGTCCGGCGATCGCGCCGGCCGGCGCCCTCGCCCGTTCCCTGCCCCTCGCCGCGGGCGGGCGCACCAGCGTCGAGATCCCACTGACCGCCGCCGGGCCGGGCCTCGCCCGGGTCGACCTGCGGCTGACCGGCCCTGGGCTGACCGAGCCCGCCGGCCAGAGCTTCGCGCTCGCGATCCAGCCCGGCACCGGGACGCTGCTGCGCCGGGAGGTCCGCACCCTGGAGCCCGGCGCCAGCCTGACCCTCTCGGGCGACCTCCTCGCCGAGGTGATCCCCGGTACCGGCGCGGTGACGCTCGCCGCCTCGCCCCTGTCGGGCATCGACGTGCCGGCCCTGCTCCAGGCCCTCGACCGCTACCCATACGGCTGCACCGAGCAGGTGGTGAGCCGGGCCCTGCCGCTCCTCTCGGTCAACCGCCTGGCGGCGCTCTCGCAACTCGGCCTCGACGGCACCGCCGACGAGCGGGTGCGGAGCGCGATCGACCGGGTGCTGTCGCGCCAGGATGCGAGCGGCGCCTTCGGGCTGTGGTCGGCGGGGAATGCCGAGGACCTCTGGCTCACCGCCTACGCCACCGACTTCCTGACCCGGGCGCGGGAGAAGGGGTTTGCGGTCCCACCATTGGCGCTGACCCTCGCCCTCGACCGGCTGCGCAACACGGTGGCGAACGCCAACGACGTCACCGAGGGCGGCCTCGACCTCGCCTACGCAGCCTACGTGCTCGCCCGCAACGGCCGCCCGGTGATGGGGGACCTGCGCTACCTCGCCGACACCAAGCTCGCCGCCTTCTCGACCCCGCTCGCCCGCGGCCAGATCGCCGCGGCGCTGGCGCTGCTCGGCGACCGGACCCGGGCCCGCACCGCCTTCGAGGCCGCTGTGGCGGCGCTCAAGGCCGAGCGCGATGCCGGCACCTACCGGGCCGATTACGGCTCGCGCCTGCGCGACGGGGCCGGGCTGATCGCGCTCGCCGCCGAGACCGGCATCGCCCGCGACGCGATCGGGCCACTCGGCACCGTGGTCGGCGAGGAGCGGACCTCCGGCCGGGCGACCAGCACCCAGGAACAGGCCTGGATGGTGCTGGCAGCCGCCGAGCTCGCCAAGGACACGGCGACGGACGCGAAGGAGACACCCGCCCTCGCCCTCGACGGCGCGCCGGTGGCGGGCGCGCTCTACCGCACCTTCCCGGGGGCGGCGCTGGACGCCAGGCCCGTGACGGTGACGAACCGCGGCAGCACCCCGGTTCCGATCAGCCTCGGCATTTCCGGCAACCCGGCGGTGCCGGAGCCCGCTGCCGCCAAGGGCTACACGGTCGAGCGCAGCTACCACCGCCTCGACGGCAGCCCGGCCGACCTCGCCCAGCTGCGCCAGAACGACCGGCTGGTGGTGGTGCTGAAGGTGACCGAGGCCAAGGCCAGCGCCGGGCGCCTCCTCCTCGTCGACCGCCTGCCGGCGGGCCTCGAGATCGACAACCCGAAGCTCCTCGACGCCGACGCCACCGCCGGCCTCGCCTGGGCGAAATCCGACGTGAAGCCCACCCACACCGAGTTCCGCGACGACCGCTTCGTCGCGGCCTACGACCGCGACCCGAGCCAGTCCGCGTTCTTCAGCGTCGCCTACACGGTGCGGGCGGTGACGCCGGGCCGCTACGTCCACCCGGCGGCGACGATCGAGGACATGTACCGGCCCGAGCGCTACGGCCGCACGGCCTTCGGGACGCTGGAGGTCGGCGCGGCGCGGTAGGCCGGCGGGCGTGTCCGGGATGGAGCGCGGTTTTCCCCCTCCCCGGGTGGCAGACCTGCCGCGGCGGGGCGGAGGCCGGAGCGGCGAGAGATGCCCCGGATGCGGGAGCGACGCCGGTTCCGGCGTCGCTCCGCGATCCCCTGTCGAGCGATGGCGGCCCGTCCGATGGGCGATGAAGAAGCCGATGCTCGCCATCGGGCAAGCGCCCCCACCAGATCCTGCCGACGCTCTCCCGACGCTGCCGCGATACGCCTGATCGTGCATCGAAAGACGAAGAGACGGGAAAAATAGGCAATCCCTGTTGGGATAATCAGGCAAAATCCTTTCCTAACCCCGAGAAAGCGATGGTACCTGGCCGACAGGATGCCAAAATCCTGTCATCGCAAAGCAACATCGCCCGCAAATACGCCGGGATTGTTCTCACGACCGGCTGTCGCGACGCCATGCGGCGTGCATATCCTGCTCCCGTCGCCGCTACGGCTGCCACGATGCAGAGAGAGAGGGACGACGCACCGCCCCGCGGATGCGCGCCCCTTCGCGATGCCTGAGATCGATTTCGACCATACCAATAAAACGGGGAGCGCACTGCCATGCCGACCTTCAACAATACAGTGTACGGCGCCGGTTTCGTCGGCTCGGACGACGGCGCCCCGTCGGCGGGCTTCGGCATCGACGACGTCTCGACGTCGAGCATCACGGTGACCGGCACGGTCAACAAGGTCGGCGACACGGTCCAGGCCACGGGCATCTTCCCGGCCGAGACGGCCTCCACGACGAAGACGCTGTACGCGACGCAGTACGACTCGTCGAACATGATCCAGTTCACGAACGATCCGGCCAACCCGACCACCCGCTACGTCCTGTCGAACACCACGCTCGCGCCGCGCCAGCGCGTCACCTTCGACGGCAACAACACCCCGACCGACTACGCGCCGGTCTGCTTCACCACCGGCACGCTGATCCGCACGGATCGCGGCGAGGTCGCGGTCGAGGACCTGCGGGTCGGCGATCGGGCAGTGACCGCCTCCGGCGCCCTGCGACCGGTGATCTGGATCGGGCACCGCACCCTCGACGGCGCGGGCGGGAGCCTGCCCCACGACCAGCAGCCCGTCCGCATCCGCGCCGGCGCCTTCGGCGGCGGGCTGCCCACCCGCGACCTCTCGCTCTCGCCCGGCCACCCGGTGCTGGTCGGTGCCGACGCGAACGGCGCGGGCGGTCACCTCGTCCCGGTGATGTGCCTGATCAACGGCACCACCATCGCGCGCGAGCCGGCCGCTTCCGTCACCTACTGGCACGTCGAGCTCGACGCCCACGACATCCTGCTGGCCGAGGGCCTGGCGGCCGAGAGCTACCTCGACTGGGGCGACCGGCCGTTCTTCACGGAAGGCTCCGACCACGCCCTGCACAATCCTGATTTCGTCGTGCCGGGGCTCTCCGCCCGCTGCCGTCCGGTCGCGGTCGATGGGCCGGTGGTCGAGGCCGAGCGGGCGCGGCTCTCGGGGGTGTTCGCCCATGGTCTCGGCGAGGCTTGTGCCTGGGACGAGGCCGAGCGCTTCGCCTGGATCGCCGCCTGACGGCTGTCGGGACGAAGCCGGTCGCTCGCAGCCCGGCCCCGTCCGCCGGAATTGGAGGTCCCGGCGCGCTTGGCCGCGCCGGGTCTCGTCCCCTATCGCTACGCGGCTGCCCTCTCGCCGATCCAGACTACGTGCCGGCCGCCGCTGCCGGCCGAGCGGACCTTGTGCTCCTCGACCGTGAAGCCACCGCGCTGGAGCCGGGACTTGAACTTGCGGTCGGGGCGCTCCGACCAGACTCCGAGGAGGCCACCCGGCTTGAGGGCCCGGTGCGCCCGCCCGAGGCCGGCGACGTCGTAGAGGCGGTCGTTGGTCTGCTGCACCAGCCCCTCGGGACCGTTGTCCACGTCGAGCAGGATGGCGTCGTAGGCGCCCGGTCCGCGATCGATCACGTGGTGGACGTCGGTCTCCCGCAGGGTGACGCGGGGATCGTCGAGGCTGCCGGCGAAGAGATGCGCAAGCGGGCCCCGCGCCCAGGCGACGACGGCGGGGACCAGCTCGGCGACGACGACCTCCGCGTCCGGAGCCAGTTCGTCCAGCGCCGCCCGCAGGGTGAAGCCCATGCCGAGCCCCCCGATCAGCACCCGGGGACGCCGGCACTCGCGCAGGCGCCCGCAGGCCAGGGAGGCGAGCGCCCGCTCCGAGCCGCTGCGGCGGCTGTTCATCAGCTCGATCGAATCGACCACGATCGCGAACTCGTCGCCGCGCCGCATCAGGCGCAGCGACGCGGTCTCGCCGGGGATCGGGCTGGTGTCGAGGTGAACCCAGGGGATCAAGGTCGGACTCCATCGGGACCGCGCCGGGCGGCGATCGGGCGGCGGTAAAGGCGGGGAAACGTGGAGAAGAACCGCGCGGGCAGCCGCGCCGGATCGTCGGCGCACGGCCGCCAACGCAGTGCGGGCGGAGCAGCGGGACCGGGCCGGCTATCGCACGGCGCACCCCGCCCCGTCGAGCGGCGGGTTCCTCCCGCATTCTGTCCCGCTTTCGGGCGCGCGAAGGTGTGTCCTCGGCCGCGGTTCCGTGCCATAAACCGCGAGATGAGCGAGAACGAATTCTATCCCTTCACCATCGAGGTGGCCCCGCTGACCAGCCCGAAAGGAAAGTTCGGCTGGGCGATCCGCAAGCACGGCAAGCTGCTGGAGCGGTCCGACCGCCCGCACGACAGCGAGGAGCGGGCCTATGCCAGCGCCACCGCCGCCGTGGAGCGCGCCTTCCGGCCGGCCGATCCGCGCCGCCGCTGAGGCCGCGCGTCCGCGCACGCTCGCCGGGCGAGGAGGGCGAGCCGCGCGGCCCGACCCGCCGTTCGCGAGACAAAGAGTTTCACCTTGTCAATGATCATGACATCTGTCATGATCAACCTGACGATACGTGTCCGGGTTTTCTTGGATCTCATCGCCCCGACGACGGGGCGCCTGCTCCGAAACATCCTTCCGACGTGATCGCGAAATCTGTCCAGCGGCACCGATCGCGGGCAGAGCGCCCCCGGGCGGGTCCGCATTTCCGCCACCGGAGGACCCACCGTGGCCAAGATGTTCATCACCGGCTCCGCCCAGAGCCCCTCGACCGAGGAGTTCAAGGCGCGGATCGCGCGGCTCTCGGCGATGCCGGCCCACACCGCCTCGCCGGCCAATGCCCGCAAGAACCGCCCCGCCAAGCCCGGCTTCGGCAAGTCGTTCCCCCAGGACACGGCCGACGCGCAGGAGCCGCCCGAGACGGACGACACCTCGGAGGCCTCCGCCGAGGGCGAGGGCGCGGAGAACGCCGAGAAGGACGCCGACTAAAAATCCTGCGCGCGGGCGCGTCCGTCACGGCTCCGCCCGCCGCACCAGGTCGAGGAAGGCCCTGAGCGGCGCCGGCACCTGCCGGCGCCCCGGATAGTAGAGGTGGAAGCCCGGGAAGGGCGGACACCACGCTTCCAGGAGCCGCACCAGGCGGCCGGCTGCGAGGTCGGCGGCGACCTCGGCCTCGAAGACGAACCCGATGCCGATCCCGTCGAGGGCAGCGAGCCGGATGGGGTCTTGGCTCCCGAGGATCAGCGGTCCGTCGAGGTCGATCACCGGCACGACGCCGTCGCGCTCCAGCTCCCACGCGAACAGGCCGCCGCCGGGAAAACGCTGGCGCAGGCAGGCATGGCCGGCGAGGTCCTCCGGCTCCCGCAACGTGGCGCGTGCCGCCAGGTAGGCCGGCGCCGCGACGACGGCGAAGCGCTGCGGCCCGCCGAGCGGCACCGCCACCATGTCGAGGGCCAGGCACTCGCCGAACCGCACCCCGGCATCGAGCCCCTCCCCGACGATGTCGCTGAGCGCGTCGTCGCTCGCCACCTCGACCCGGACCTCCGGATGCGCCGCGAGAAAGCGGGCGAGCAGCGGCCGCAGCACCAGCCGGCAGGCGCTGTGCGGCGCGTTGAGCCGCAGCGTCCCGGTGGGCCGCCCGGCCGACGCGGAGGCCGCCGCCACCGCCTGCGCGATCTCGTGAGGGCGGGACCGAGACGTTCGAGCAGGGCGGCGCCGGCCTCGGTCGGCGCGAGGCTGCGGGTGGTCCGGTTGAGGAGGCGCACGCCCATCCGCTCTTCCAGGCCCCGCAGGGCGTGGCTCAGGGCCGAGCGCGGCCGCCGCACGCCGGAAGCTGCGGTGATGGGCCACCGCCGCGAAGGCCGCGAGATCGGAGAGGTCGGCGCGGACCATTGGTGAGCCTGGCTCATCGGTTCATGCGGAGCGGCACAGCTTATTCGCCGGGTGCCGGAACGCCAGATCGGGGCGGTCCGACAGGAGGATCCATTCATGCTGCGACGCTCCCTCGGCCGCTCCGGCCTCACCGTCTCCGCTCCCGGCCTCGGGTGCATGGGCTTCTCGGAATTCTACGGTCCGACCGACGCGGCGGCGGCGCCGGCCGCCCTCGCGGCCGCCCTCGACCTCGGCTACGATTTCCTCGACACCGCCGACATGTACGGCCACGGCCGCAACGAGACCCTGATCGGCGGCGTGCTGCGGGGCCGCCGCGACCGGGTGGTCGTCGCGACGAAGTTCGGCATCGTGCGCGAGCCGGGCTCGGGCGCGCGACGGATCGACAACAGCCCGGCCTACCTCACGGCGGCCTGCGAGGGATCCCTGCGCCGCCTCGGCGTCGAGACCATCGACCTCTACTACTGCCGCCGCCGCGACCCGGCGGTGCCGGTGGCCGAGATGATCGGCGCCATGGCGCGCCTCGTCGAGGCCGGAAAGGTGCGGGCGCTCGGCCTGTCGGAGGTCTCGCCCGAGACCCTGCGGGCCGCCCACGCGGTCCACCCGATCGCCGCGGTGCAGACCGAATACTCGCTGTGGAGCCGGGAGCCGGAATGCGGCCTGATCGAGACCTGCCGGGAGCTCGGTGTCGCGCTCGTCGCCTATTCGCCGCTCGGCCGCGGCTTCCTGACGGGCCAAGTCGACGTCGCGGCGCTCGCGCCGGACGAGTTCCGCCGCAGCAACCCGCGCTTCCAGGGCGAGGCGCTCGACCGCAACCGCCGCCTCGCCGAGGCGCTGTGCGCCTTCGCCGGCGCGCACGGCGCCACGGCCGGCTAGGTCGCGCTCGCCTGGCTGATGGCCCGGGCCCCGCACGTCATCCCGATCCCCGGCACGCGCCGGCCCGAGCGCCTGGCCGAGAACGCCGGCGCGGCCGACCTGACGCTGACCCCGGCCGACATCGCGGCGCTCGACGCCCTGTTCGCGCCCGGTGCCGCGGCCGGGGCGCGCTACCCCGAGGGCGGGATGGCGGGCATCGAGAGCGCGGCCGGACAGGCGGGCCCGGCGCCTCACTTCACCGCGAGGGCGAGGTTGCCGATCTCGTCGAGATAGGCGCGGATGTGGTCGGCGTTCTGGCCGTAGTCGCGGTCGCCGAAGCGGGTCGAGGAGCGCGCGTCGATGCGGGTGCCGTCGGCCCGCGGATGCAGCCGCACCGTCACGTCGTAGGGCAGGCCGAGCAGGCGCGAGCGCACCACCGCCTCGATGCGGCCGTTCCCCACCCGGCCGCCGGGCCGGTAGGATTCCACCACCTGCCACTTGCGGTTCTGCGCCGCCTTCAGGGCGAGCGCGAAGGCCTCGTCGGGGCCGAGATCGAGGGTCAGGGGGGCGATCTGCGGGTAGGCCTCGCGCTGGAGCGCACGGGCGGCGGGGCTCGAATCCCGCGGCAGGCGCCAGTTCCGGGCCTCCCAGGCGGCGCGCGAGCGCGAGAAGGCCGGAGGATTCTCGATGTCGGTCGAGACGTCGGTGAGCGGGGGCAGCATCACGCCGCGCGCGGTCATGTAGGCCGGATAGGCCAGGACCAGGGCGGCGAGCAGCAGCCCGCCCACCGCGGTGCGCAGGCCCTGCGCGCCCTCGCGCCAGATCCGCACGAAGGCCGCCAGCGCGAGCAGGACCGCGAGCGCCGCGAGCCCGACCCCGGAGACCAGCACCGTCATCGCCGCGTCGGTCTCGGCCCGCGGGTCGCGCACCAGCACGAGGGCGATGGCGACCACCGCGAGGGAGAACCAGGCGAGGCGCAGCGACCACGGCGCCGCCCGGGTGACGGGCTCCTCGAGGATCAGGCGGCGCATGTCGGATAGCGGAGGGAGCGGGGGGGCGGGCGGCGCATGATCCGGCGGGTCTCGGCCGCGCCGGGGCGGGCGGCATCGCTGAGGCCCGGTTTATCGCTCCCCGGCCGCCCGCGCTACCGGGCGCCCGGCGGCCGGCCGGCGAAACGGGCGGGAGCGCACAGCCCCGTCCGCGGAAGCGTGCGCGCATGCAGCCCTTCCCCGCTCCGGCGCCGTTTCCCAAACCGCCGACTTGTTCTAGACGGCTTCAGGTTCCCCATCCTCCCCCGAACCCAGGTCCGCCCATGTCCGCCGCCCTTCGCCCCGTCCCGCGCCCCGGTGTCCTCGCGATCGAGGCCTATGTCCCGGGCAAGAGCGCGGCGCCGGCCGGCGTGAAGCTCCACAAGCTGTCCTCGAACGAGAACCCGATGGGCCCGAGCCCGGCGGCGATCGCGGCGATGCAGGAGACGGCCGGGCACCTGGAGCTCTATCCCGACGGCTCGGCGACCAAGCTGCGCCAGGCCATCGCCCAGAAATACGGCCTCGATCCGGAGCGCATCGTCTGCGGCGCCGGCTCGGACGAGCTGCTGTCTCTCCTGACCTACGCCTATATGGGCCCGGGCGACGAGGGCGTTTATTCGCAGTACGGCTTCCTGGTGTACCGCATCGCCATCCTGGCGGCGGGCGGCACGCCGGTGGTGGTGCCCGAGCGCGACCATACGGCCGACGTCGACGCGATCCTGGCGGCGGTGACCGACAAGACCCGCATCGTCTACCTCGCCAACCCCAACAACCCGACCGGCACCTACCTGCCGTTCGACGAGGTGCGCCGCCTCCATGCCGGCCTGCCGAAGTCGGTGCTGCTGGTACTCGACGCGGCCTATGCCGAGTACGTCCGGCGCAACGACTACGCGGCCGGCCTGGAGCTGGTCTCCGAATCCGAGAACGTCGTGATGACCCGCACCTTCTCGAAGGCGTACGGGCTCGCCGCGCTCCGCATCGGCTGGATGGTGGCGCCCGCCGCCATCGTCGACGCGGTCAACCGCATCCGCGGCCCGTTCAACCTCGGCGCCGCGGCGATCACCGCCGGCGCCGCCGCGATGGCCGACGACGCCCACATCGCCGCCGCGGTCGCCCACAACGACGCCTGGCTGCCGAAGGTGACGCAGGCGCTGGAAGGCCTCGGCCTGACCGTGACGCCGAGCGTCGGCAACTTCGTGCTGATCCACTTCCCCGAGGTGGCCGGCCGCACCGCGGCCGACGCCGATGCCTACCTCACCGCCCGCGGGATGATCCTGCGCCGGGTGGCGGCCTACGGCCTGCCGAACGCGCTGCGCCTGACGATCGGCGCCGCCGAATCCAACGAGGCCCTGGTGGCGGCCCTCACCGCCTTCATGAAGGGCGAGCCGCGTGGCTGAGCCGTTCCGGCGCCTGGCGCTCGTCGGCCTCGGGCTGATCGGCTCCTCGCTGGCCCGGGGCGCCCGGGCGGGCGGGCTCGCGCGCGAGATCGTCGCGGTCGACCGCGACGAGGGCGTGATCGACCGCGTGCGGGCGCTCGGCCTCGCCGACACCGTGACGACCGACCTCGCCGCCGGGGTGGCGGGGGCCGACCTCGTGATCCTGTGCGTGCCGGTCGGCGCCATCGGGGCGGTGGCCGCCGAGATCGCCGGGGCGCTCGCACCCGGCGCGATCCTGTCCGATGTCGGCTCGGTCAAGGCCGCGGTGGTGGCGGCCGCCACCCCGCATCTGCCCGAGGGCGTGAGCTTCGTGCCCGCCCACCCGGTCGCCGGCACCGAGCATTCGGGGCCGGATGCGGGCTTCGCCGCCCTGTTCCACGGCCGCTGGTGCATCCTCACCCCGCCGGAGGGCACGGACCCGGCGGCGGTGGCGCGGGTGCGCGGCTTCTGGGAGGGGCTGGGTTCGGTCGTCGAGACGATGACGCCGGCCCACCACGACCTGGTGCTGGCGATCACCAGCCACGTCCCGCATCTGATCGCCTACAACATCGTCGGTACCGCCGCCGACCTCGAGACCGTGACCCAGTCCGAGGTGATCAAGTTCTCGGCCGGCGGCTTTCGCGACTTCACCCGCATCGCCGCCTCCGACCCGACGATGTGGCGCGACATCTTCCTCACCAACAAGGAGGCGGTGCTGGAGATGCTGGGCCGCTTCAACGAGGACCTGTCGGCGCTCGCCCGCGCCATCCGCTGGGACGACGGCGAGGCGCTGCACGCCCTGTTCACCCGCACCCGCGCCATCCGCCGCGGCATCGTCGCCATGGGCCAGGAGACCGCCGAGCCGGATTTCGGCCGCCGCGGCGGTGGACCCAAGGCGGCGGAATAGAGACGGCGGAACCGTTCCACCGCTCGAGCTTTGCCATAAGCGTTGCCGTTTCGTCGTCTTCGTCGGATACTCCCCGGCGAGGGCGGCGTGGTGAAACTCGTGGTGCAATGATCGTGTCCCATCGATCGACCTGGATGCGCGGCCTCGCGGTCGCCCTGATCGGGGCGCAGGCCGCCGCCTGCGCGTCGCTGCCGCGCGCGCCCTACACGGCCGCGGAGGCCGCCGTCGCCACCGTGCCGGGCCAGGCCCCCGAGGTGCGGTTCTGGGCCGACGGCTCGGCCCGCAGCTTCGCCGCGGTCGCCGACCAGGTGAAGGGCTCGCGCGAGCCGTTCAGCTACCTCGCCCTCTCGGGCGGCGGCGGCGACGGGGCCTACGGCGCCGGCGTGCTCAACGGCTGGAGCCAGACCGGCCGGCGGCCGAACTTCACCATGGTCTCGGGCGTCTCGACCGGCGCGCTCATCGCGCCCTTCGCCTTCCTGGGCCCCGCCTATGACGGGTACCTGCGCGAGATCTACACCAGCGGCGAGGCCGCGACGCTCGTTCGCTCGCCCAACCCCCTCAACGTGCTGACCGGCGACGGCCTGTTCGGCGACGCGCGCCTGCGCGACCTCGTCGGGCGCTACGTCACCCCGGACCTGATCGCGGCGGTGGCCGAGGAGCACAACAAGGGACGGCGCCTCCTCGTCGTCACCACCAACCTCGATTCGCAGCGCGCCGTGATCTGGGACATGGGCGCCATCGCGGCGAGCGGCCAGCCCAACGCCCGCGACCTGTTCCGCGACGTGCTGACCGCCTCGGCCAGCGTACCGGCGGTCTTCCCGCCGATGCTGATCGACGCCCAGGCCGGCAACCACGCCTTCCAGGAGATGCATGTCGACGGCTCGGTGGTGACCCCGGTCTTCACCCTGCCGGAGGCGTTCCTGACCCAGGACGGGCGCATCGCCGAGAGCCGCGGCAAGCCCAACATCTACGTCGTCATCAACGGCCGCATCGAGCCGAGCTTCGACCTCGTCCAGAACGGCACCCTGCCGATCGCCGTGCGCTCGCTCTCGACCGTCGGGCGCTCCCGCGCACGGGCCACGCTCGCCAGCACCTACGCCTTCGCCCGCCGCAACGGCATGGGCTTCAACCTGACCTACATCGACCGGCGCATCCCCGAGGTCCCCGCCTCGCAGGGCTTCGACACCGCCTACATGCGCAAGCTCTACGACGACGGCTACCAGAAGGGCAGCAGCGGCACGGTCTGGCAGACGAACCTGCCGCGCGACGGCGAACCGGCGGTGCCCGCGGTGGCGCTGCGGTAACGCGAACGAAGGGGGAGTTACCGTGGCGGGCGAACTGGACGGCAAGGTCGCGGCGGTCACCGGCGCGGCGTCGGGCATCGGGCTCGCGAGCGCCGAGGCGATGCTGGCGGCGGGTGCCCGCGTGGTCCTCGTCGACCGGGACGAGGCGGCGCTCGCCGGCCTGTGCGCCCGGCACGGCGCGGCGGCGCTCGCGCTGCCCCTCGACCTCCTCGATCCCGCCGCCTGCGCCGGTCTGCTGCCGCGGATCCTGGACGCCGCCGGCCGGCTCGACATCCTGCACGCCAACGCGGGCACGTACGTCGGCGGCGACCTCGTGGACAACGAGTCGGCGGCGATCGACCGGATGCTGAATCTCAACGTCAACGTCGTGATGAAGAACGTCCACGACGTGCTGCCGCACATGATTGCGCGCGGCTCGGGCGACATCATCGTGACGAGTTCGCTCGCCGCCCACTACCCGACGCCGTGGGAGCCGGTCTACGCCTCGTCGAAATGGGCGATCAACTGCTTCGTCCAGACGACCCGCCGGCAGGTGTTCAAGCACGGCATCCGCGTCGGCGCGATCTCGCCCGGCCCGGTCGTCACCGCGCTCCTCGCCGACTGGCCGCCCGAGAAGCTGGCGGAGGCCCGCGCCTCCGGCAGCCTGCTCGAGCCAGAGGAGGTGGCGAACGTGGTGATGTTCATGCTGACGCGCCCGCGCGGCATGACCATCCGCGACGTGGTGATGCTGCCGACGAACTTCGATCTGTGATCGCCGCCCCGGGGGTGGGGCCGCACTTGCCGACTACGACCTTCGGGTATCCCCTCCTACCACCTCATCCTGAGGTGTTAGTCGATCAAAGATCGACTGACCTCGAAGGAGGGCTCCAGGGATCGCAGCGACTTCTGGAACCCTCCTTCGAGGTCAGTCCATCGTAGATGGACTGACACTTCAGGATGAGGTGGCAGGGTAGGATAATCTCACCAAGCTCAGTTATTTTATCAAATAGGATCTGATACTTTTTTATCGCGGAAACATCATGTCTGTCCGGCAACGCCCACTCACTCTCCCGAGCCGTACCAGGTGAAGTGCTTCTTGATCGGTGCGATCACGTCCCAGGTTCCGGAGAAGCCCTTCGGCGTGACGAAGGCGTCGCCGGCCCGGTAGGTGCGGGCGGTGCCCTCGGCGTCGGTGACGATCACCTCGCCCTCCAGGATCTGGATGAACTCGGCCCGGCCGAAATCGATGCGGAACTTGCCGATCGCGCAGGTCCAGATGCCGGCGGCGAACAGGCCGTCGGGGCTGGTGTAGATATAGGTCGCGGTCTGGACCGGATCGCCCGACAGGATGTGCGAGCGCGGCCAGGCATAGGGCTCGGCCGGCGGCTGCACCGCCGGGAAGTCGACGGTGCGCTGCACCGGGCCGTCGAGGAGCGGCGGGGCGGAGCGCGATCGGAACGGGATCATCCGCGCGAGCGGCATCGCACCGAGATAGGCCAGGAGCGGCCCGGAGATGGTGATGAGCTGCTTGATGATCGCCATGGCCTCGCCGCCGATTGTTTCCGCTCCAGCAACATTGGGCCGGGCAGCCTTAACGGCGACCTGCGCCGATCGTGCGAATCCGCCCGAATGCCGCCGGGGCGGCATGGAGCGGTTAAGGAAGTCCTTTTGCGATCAGCGTGGCATCGCGTGTCGTCTCCCGGCTCACATCGCGCCATCACGACCCTGCGAGGTGCGGGAATAACCCCGCGACATCGTCTGCCGGTCGCTGGCGCCGGCCCGCGGAGACGCTTTAAATCATGGCGGGGTGCAGGGTCGAAGCCATGTTTTCCGTCTCGGCAAGGGTGCGGCCGGTGGCCCGGGCGCTCTCGCTGGCGCTGCTCCTCGCGGGCGGGGCCGTCGGCGCGCCCGCCGCGCGTCCCGCCTCCGGCTCCCTGGCCTGGCCGGCCGGGCACGGTCTCGTCGACCAGACCGGCGCCGTGCTCGACGAGGCCCGCTTCGCCGGGCGCCTGCGCCTGGTCTATTTCGGCTACACGCGCTGCCCGGACCTGTGCCCGACCGCGCTGATGACCGTGACCCAGGCCCTCGACGAGTTGCCCCCCGCCCTGCTGGCCCGGCTGGTGCCGGTGCTGGTCGCGGCCGATCCCGAGCGCGACGGTCCCGCGGCGCTCGCCCGCTACCTCGACACCTTCCATCCCGCCATCGTGGCGGTGACCGGCCCTGTCGCGGTGATCGACGCCCTCGCGGCCGCGGTCGCGGCCCCGATCCGGCGCCACGACGGGGTGGTGGACCATCCAGGCGACCTCTTCCTCGTCGGCCCGGCGGGCGACGTGCTGGCGCGGCTGCCGAACGGGATCGACCCGGACGCCCTGGCCGCGACGCTCCGGGCGGCCCTGGCCCGCTGACGCGCTCTATTGCATTGCACAAGTCGCTCTCGCGTCGCACCAAGTAGAGCGTGCGTCGCGCCACGTCGAAACGACGACATCCCGACACGAAGCGGGTTGACGCCCGCACCCTGTCGGCTACTCATAGGTGAAATTAGAAGAACATAAGAACGTGTAACGGGAGGAAAGATGGCTCGTGAGGGACAGCGCGCGCCCGGTCTCGACCGGCGCAGCGTCGTGATGGGAGCCGTTGCCTGCTGCGCGGCCGGGGGTGCCGCCTTCGCGGGGCCGGAGGACACGCTGCCGCAGAAGGGCGACCGGCTGGTGCTGGCCGACGGGGCGAAGGCAGGGCAGGCCGTGACGCTCGACGGCCTGCCGGTCGGCGGCGAACTCATCGAGGCGGTGGCGGTCGATCCGCAGGGCGTCCGGCGCGAGGGCTCGCGCTTTTCCAAGATCATCCTGGTGCGGGTCGCCCCCGATCAGGTCGCCGAGGACCAGCGCGCCCACGCGGTCGAGGGCGTCGTGGCGCTCTCTGGCGTCTGCACGCACCAGGGCTGCACCATCTCGGGCTGGAACCACGAGACGAAGCGCCTGAGCTGCTTCTGCCACCATTCCGAGTTCCTGCCCGCCGAGGGCGGACGGGTCGCCAAGGGGCCGGCGCGCAAGCGCCTGCCGGTCCTGCCGCTGGCCAGGGGCGAGGGCGGCGCGCTCATGGTGGCCGGCGGCTTCATCGGCAAGCCGGGGCCGGGCGCCGCCTGAGCGGGTTCGAGGCGGCGCCCGCGCCGCCTCGCGATGAGAACGGCCGCGCCGCCGCGCTGTCCGGCCCTAGACGAGGACGGCAACCCTGTCGGTCCTCGCCGAGGAGAGACCGGGGCCCGCGCAGCAACGACGCGGGTCCGGACAATCAATCGGGCAAAAGCACCGAGATCGAGGAAATGCCGGGCCGGCCCCTGCCTGTCCCCGTCTGTCAGGAGAGCAGCATGTCACGTCTCGTTCGGGCCAGGCACTGGCTCACCGCGGTCGCGCCCTGTGCGGTGGCCCTCGCGCTCGCCGGTGCGCCGGCCAAGGCCGGCCCGGCCGACAAGGTCGACTACAAGCCGGTCACCGACCAGCGGCTCGCGAATCCCGAGCCGGAGAACTGGCTGCAATACCGGGGCAACTACCAGAGCTGGGGCTATTCCCCGCTCGACCAGATCACCGCCAAGAACGTCACCAAGCTCGTCCCGGCCTGGAGCCTGTCGACCGGCGTCAGCGAAGGCCACCAGGCCCCGCCGATCGTCAACAACGGGGTGATGTTGGTCACGACCCCGCAGGCCCAGGTGATGGCGATCAACGCCCGCACCGGCGAGATCCTGTGGCGCTACCAGAAGGAGCTGCCGCCGGAGCTGTCGCAGCTGCACCCGACCAACCGCGGCGTCGGGCTCTACGGCGACAGCGTCTACATGACCACCACCGATGCCTGCGTGGTCGCGCTCGGCGCCACCACCGGCAAGGTGAAGTGGGAGAAGTGCGTCGCCCCCTGGCAGGACGGCTACTACATGACGCTCTCGCCGCTGGTGGCGAAGGGCAAGGTCGTCGTCGGCGTCTCCGGCGGCGAGTACGGCGTGCGCGGCTTCATCACGGCGCTCGACGCCGAGACCGGCAACGAGGCCTGGAAGACCTACACGGTCGCCGGCCCCGGCGACCCGGCGGCCGACACCTGGAAGGGCGATTCCTGGAAGACCGGCGGCGGCTCGGTCTGGATCCAGGGCAGCTACGACCCGACCGCCAACCTCGCCTATTTCGGCACCGGCAACGGCGGGCCCTGGACGCCGGACGCGCGGCCGGGCGACAACCTCTACACCTCGTCGGTCGTGGCGCTCGACCTCGACAGCGGCAAGATCAAGGGCCACCACCAGTATCACTGGAACGACGCCTGGGACTGGGACGAGGTCTCGGCGCCGGTGCTGATCGACATCGAGCGCGACGGCAGGAAGATCCCCGCCGCGATCCATGCCGGCCGCAACGGCTACCTCTGGACGCTCGAGCGCAGCAAGGACGGGCCGTTGAGCTTCGTCGACGGCAAGCCGTTCGTGCACCAGGACGTCTTCGCCTCGCTCGATCCGAAGACCGGCCGGCCGACCTACGACCAGTCCAAGATCCCGGGCATCAACCGGCGCGCCGCCTTCTGCCCCGGCCTGTGGGGCGGGAAGGACTGGCCGCCGGAGGCCTACAACCCGAAGACCGGGCTGTTCTACATCCCGTCCAACGACAACCTGTGCTCGGAGCTGGCCGGCGCCCAGGCCGGCACGCGCAAGCCGGGCGAACTCTATATCGGCATCCCGATCGACGAGGTGCTGAACTCGCTGCGCCTGCGCGACGGGGTCGACAAGTCGAAGCCCTTCGCCATCGGGGCGATCCAGGCCTGGGATCCGAAGACCGGCAAGAAGGCCTGGCAGCACGACTTCCAGGATTCGGCGAACTGGGGGCCGCTGCTCACCACCGGCAGCGGGCTGATCTTCGCCGGCGGCACCAGCGACCGGAAGTTCCGGGCGCTCGACGGCACCACCGGCAAGGTGCTGTGGGAGACGCGGCTCAATTCCGGCGTCACCGGCGTGCCGTCGAGCTACATGGTCGACGGGATCCAGTACGTCGCGGTCCAGGCCGGCTGGGGCGTCGACGCCGAGCGGATGCTGACCGGCATCAACGCGCTCATCCCCGAGGAGCGCCGGGTCAGCGTCCTGCCGCAGGGCGGGGTGATCTGGGTCTTCCGGGTGATGGGCGAGGAGGCGACGGCCAAGTGACCCGCCGCTCGGCGAAGCCGGGGCTGCGTCTCGCCGCCCTGGCGCTCGTGGCCGGCCTCTTCGCGGGGCCGGCCGCGGCGCAGCCCGCACCGGAGGCGACGGCCGGGAGCGGCGCTCCCCTCCCCGCCCGACCCGACGCCCTCGTCGCTTACGTGACGAAGGCCATGACCGACCGCGACATCGCCGCCTTCGAGCGGCTGGTGAACTGGACCGGCACAAGGGCGCAGCGCAAGCGCCTGACGCTCTACCAGATCCGCTCCGGCTTCGGCCGGCCGATCAAGGCCGCGGCCCTGGAGCCGATGCCGGAGGACGGCCTCGCCGAGGCGACCGCCCGCGGCACGCTCAAGGCCAACATGCCCGTGACCGAGCGGCTGCGGGTGGTGTTCGACGAGCCGCCGGTCGAGGGCGACGCAGCCCCCACCAGCGTGTTCCTGGTCGGCCGCGAGGGCGGGACCTACCGGATCGCCCTCCTGGTTCCGACCGGGCCGCCGAGGGGCAAATGATCTTGGGCAAATGATCTTGGGCAATTGATCTTACAGGCTGCAGAGCACACGGCATGACATTTCACGTGCGGCGCTTCCCACTCCCGACCTCATCCTGAGGTGTCAGTCGATTGAAGATCGACTGACCTCGAAGGAGGGCTCCAGAAGTCTCGGCGAGACCTGGAACCCTCCTTCGAGGCTGCCGCAAGCGGCAGCACCTCAGGATGAGGCCGCAGGTGGGACAACGATCACCGCGATTTTCGCGCTCCTGTCGTGCAACGTGCCCGCGGACGCGTGCTCCGGGCTGCCCGGAAAATGTCCACGCTTGACCCCAGCCCCCGGGTGGCGCAAGCGTTTGGAATTATAATTCCACCGCCCGAGGGATTCGGCCATGGACTTCACGCTCTCTCCCCGCATCGAGGAGTACCGCGCCCGCATCGCGGCCTTCGTCGAGAGCGAGATCCTGCCCGTCGAGGCCGACCGGAGCACCTGGGACGAGCACGAGAATATCGGACCCGAGGCCCTGGCGCGTTTACGCGCCAAGGCCAAGGCCGCCGGCCTGTGGTGCCTGCAGCTCAAGCCCGAGACCGGCGGCCAGGGGCTCGGCAAGGTCGGCATGGCGGCCTGCTACACCGAGATGAACCGCTCGATCTTCGGGCCCGTGGTGTTCAACTCCGCCGCCCCCGACGACGGCAACATGATGGTGCTCGAGGCGCTGGGCACGCCTGAGCAGAAGGCGCGCTGGCTCGCGCCCATCGTCTCCGGGGAGGTGCGCTCGGCCTTCGCGATGACCGAGCCGCATCCCGGCGGCGGCTCCGACCCGTCGATGATCAAGACCCGTGCCGAGCGCCAGCCGGACGGCTCGTGGCGGATCTCGGGCCGCAAGTGGTACATCACCGGCGCCGAGGACGCGGCCCACTTCATCCTGATCGCCCGGACCTCCGACGATCCGCGCTACGGGCTCACCGCCTTCCTGTTCCACCGCGACCAGCCAGGCTGGGAGATCGTCCGCCGCATCCCGATCATGGGGCCGGAGGAGCATGGCGGCCATTGCGAACTCGCCTTCGACGGCTTGACGATCAAGCCCGAGGACGTGCTCGGCGGCGAGGGCAAGGGCCTGAAGGTGACGCAGGTCCGCTTGGGGCCCGCCCGCCTCACCCACTGCATGCGCTGGCTCGGGCTCGCCGGCCGCTGCGTCGAGATCGCGCAAGAATATGCCGCCACCCGTGAGGGCTTCGGCGTGCGCCTCGCCGAGCGCGAGAGCGTGCAGCTGATGCTCGGCGGCCTCGCCATGGATATCGAGATCGGCCGGCTCCTGGTGATGCGCGCCGCCTGGGAGCTCGACCAGGGCCGGTTCGCCCGCAAGGAGGTGTCGATGGCGAAGGTGCACGTCGCCAACACCCTGCACCGGGCGGCCGATATCGGCATCCAGATCAACGGCGCCCGCGGCTACTCGAAGGACACGGTGCTGGAGTGGATCTACCGCTACGCCCGCCAGGCCCGGCTGGTGGACGGCGCCGACGAGGTCCACCGCATGGTGCTGAACCGGCACCTCGAATCGGAGGGCCGCGGCTTCTTCGCCTGGCCGACTGGGGAGGCGTGAGGTCCAAGGTCTGAGACTCCCTTCGGGCGGAGGTCTGCTAAGGGTCTCCGCCCCCGGTCCCGTTCGAGCCGCCCGATGCCCGCCCTCCATCCCGACGTCCAGGCCCTGCTGGCGATGCTGCGCGCCGCCGACGCGCAGCCCCTCGAATCGCTGCCGCCCGAGGCGGCGCGGCGCAGCTATCTCGCCGGGCGCCGGGCCCTGCAGCCGCCGCCCGACGAGGTGGCGCAGATCCGCGACCTCGCCGCGCCCTCCCCGGCCGGGCCGGTGCCGCTGCGGCTCTATCGCGGCGAGGGCACGGCGCCGGAGGAGCGGCTGCCCTGCCTCGTCTACCTGCACGGCGGCGGCTGGGTGCTCGGCAACGTCGAATCGCACGACTGGGTCTGCCGGCGGCTCGCCAACCTGACGCGCGCCAGCGTGATCTCGGTCGATTACCGGCTCGCCCCCGAGCATCCCTTCCCGGCGGCGGTCGAGGACGCGGCGGCGGCGCTCGCCTTCGTGGTCGAGCGGGCGGATGGGCTCGGCGTCGATCCGGCCCGGCTGGCGGTGGGCGGCGACAGCGCCGGGGGCAACCTCGCGGCGGTGCTGGCCCTGATGGGCCGCGACGGCGCCCTGCCGCGCACCGCGATGCAGGTGCTGCTCTACCCCGCCGTCGATCTCGCGATGACCAGCGAGGGCTACGAGCGCATCGTCGCGGGCCAGCCCCTGACGGCCGGCACGATGCGCTACTTCGTCGACCATTACGTGCCGGAGATCCGCGACCGCACCGACTGGCGCGCCTCGCCGGCCCGCGCCGCCAGCCTCGCCGGGACGGCGCCAGCCCTGGTGCTGACTTGCGGCCACGACCCGCTCTGCGAGGAGGCACGGGCCTACGCCCACCGCCTCGAGCGCGACGGCGTGCCGGTCACGGCGCTGCACCTCTCCGACCAGACCCACGGCATCCTGACCATGAGCCGGCTGGTGCGGACCTCGGCGACGATCCTGAGCTTCGTGGCCGAGGCCCTGCTGGAGCGCTGGAGCCTGGAGGGCGGACGCGGGGCGCGCTGACGGGCGCGCACCCGCGGCCCGCACAGGCAGGGCCCGCCCGCCGGCCGGATCACCGGCCGGGCGTCGGGATGGTCACGGCGCGTCGTCGGGCGGCGCCTCGCCGGCGCCGATCGCCTCGACCAGGCTGATGATGCGGCGGCGGACCCGGTTGTCGCCAATGCGCTGGAAGGCGCGCACGAGCTGCAGGTCCTGGCTGGTCCAGAGCACGTCGTGGGCGACGGGATCGGCCGCGGCCTCGGCCCCGCCCTCCTCGCTCCGCATGCCGTCCTGGCGCGGCGCGCCCTCGTAGAAGAAGCTCACCGGCACGCCCAGCATCTCGGAGATCTGGTTCAACCGGCTGGCGCTGATACGGTTGGCGCCCTTCTCGTATTTCTGGATCTGCTGGAACGTCACCCCGAGGGCGTCGCCGAGCCGTTCCTGGCTCACGCCAATCAGGAGCCGCCGAACACGTACACGATGCCCGACATGCCGATCGACCGGATCCGGTGCCTTCTTCACAATAACGCTCCGCGGGACTGGCCGGATGCGCGGCGGACCCGCGCCACGACGGCCAGCGACAGGCACCCTAGGAGCATGGCACAGAAAAGAACATCACCGAATCGTCCGTATGGCGGGCTTTCCCTAAGGTTCCTGGGCAGCGGCCGGTCGAGCACGCCCTCGGTCCCGACCGACAACATGCCGGTCACCCGGCCATACGGGTCCACGACCGCGCTGATGCCGGTGTTCGCGGCCCGCACGAGAGGAATACCCTCCTCTACCGCGCGCAACCGCGCCTGGGCGAAGTGCTGGCGCGGACCCGGCGTGTCGCCGAACCAGCCGTCATTGGTGACGTTGAGGAGCAACCCCGGACGCCCGCGGTGCGGCGCGACCGCTCCGGGAAAGATCGCCTCGTAGCAGATCGAGGGCGCCACCGGCGGCAGCCCCGGCACGGCGAGGGGGAGGCGCTCCTGCGCCTCGCCCGGGGTGAAGCCGCCCGGCACCGCGACGAACTGCTTGAGGCCCAAAGCCCGCAACAGGCCGTCGACCGGGTCCGGCAGATACTCGCCGAAGGGCACGAGGTGGAGCTTGTCGTAGCGCCCGCCGACGATCCCGTCCTGCCCGATCATCAGGATGGAGTTGTAGAAGCGCAGGCGTTCGCCCGGCAGCGGCTCGTCGGCCCGGGCCGCGCCGGTGACGAGGAGCGTCCCGGGCGGCAGCGCGCTCCCGATCCGGCGCAGCGCCTGGGGATCGCGCTGGATCAAGAACGGGAACGAGGATTCGGGCCAGATCACGTGGGTGACGTCGCGCAGGCCCTGGCGGTCCGGCGCGGTGGCGCTGTCGCTCAAGCCCAGATAGCGCTCGAGGATGCCCTCGCGGTTGCGCGGGTTGAAGCGGGCATCCTGCGGGATGGCGGCCTGGACGAGGCGCAGGCGCACGCCGGGCACCTCCGGCATCGGGCCGGATGGCAGCCGCAGCGCGCCCCCGAGGGCGAGGCCTGCGAGCAGCAGGAGCGCGGCGCCGGGCGGTCCGAGCCGCCGCAGCGCCGCACGCCCCGGACCGCCCGGATCGGCCAGCGTGGCGGGCGCGGCGCAGATCAGCACCGCCAGAACGGTGAGCCCGTAGAGGCCGACGACCGAGGCGGCCTGCATCAGCCAGAGGTTCTGGCCGAGCGCCATGCCGAGGGTGTTCCACGGAAACCCGGTGAACAGGTGCCCGCGCAGCCACTCGGCGCCACCGATGCCAAAGGCGAGCGCGGCGATGCGGGCGGGCCCCGGCGACCAGAGCAGGCGCGCGACGGCGAACCCCGCGCCGTAGAACAGTCCCAGCGCCGCCGGCAGGCCGAGCACGCCGAGCGGCATCAGGTAGGCGAACTGGTCGGCCTCGACCAGGAAGGCGGCGCCGAGCCACCACAGCCCGGCCGTGAGGTAGCCGAAGCCCCAGGCCCAGCCGATCACGCCCGCGGCGAGCGCCGTGCCGGCCCGCCTGCCGAGGCGCGAGGAGGCGGTGGCGGCTCCGTCGAGGAGCCAGACCGCCGGGACGAGCGCGAGGCAGAGGGCGGGCAGGAACCCGAAGGGCGGCATCGCCAGGGCGCCGCAGGCCCCCGCGAGCCAGGCGAGGCCGAGCCGCACCCAGCCGGAGGTCAGGGCGACGCGGTGGGCGAGCGGCGTGAGGCCGAAGGGCGTCGCCGGGACGGCGCGGGCCGCCCCGTTCGTGTCGGTGTGCTGCATCGGCGGGCTCGCGAGGGCGCGCGCGGCGCCGCACGGGCGCCGCGGGAGAGGGTCAGGCGGCGGAATCCGCCCGGAGGCCGGCCTCGGCGCCGGGGGGCGGCAGGGCGAGCGGCGCCTCCGGTCCCTCGAGCCGGGCGAGGCCGCGATGCATGCGCAGGCGCTTGATTCGCCGCGGGTCGGCGTCCAGCACCTCGACCTCGAAATCGCCCGGCATGGCGATGACCTCGCCCCTCGCGGGCACGCGGCCCGCCAGGGTGACGATCAGGCCGCCCAGCGTGTCGACCTCCTCGGCCGCCTCGCCCACCGCCGCCGCGAGGTCGACGCCGGTCGCCTCGGCGACGTCGTCGAGGCTGGCGCGGGCGTCGGCGACGAAGATCTCGCTCTCGCCGTCGACCTTGAGGACGCGGTGGCCCTCGGCGACGTCGTGCTCGTCCTCGATGTCGCCGACCACGACCTCGATCAGGTCCTCGATCGAGATCAGGCCGTCGGTGCCGCCGTACTCGTCGATGACGAGCGCCATGTGGGTGCGGCTCGCCTGCATCCGGGCGAGCAGGTCGATCGCCGGCATGGACGGCGGCACGAACAGCACCGGGCGCAGGATGCGGGTGGTGGCGAGCGTCGCCGCGAGGTCGACCCCGGCGAGGTCGGGCAGGCGATCGCCCTCGGCTTCGGCCCGGCTCGCCATGTAGTCGACGAAGTCGCGGATGTGGACCATGCCGCGGGGGTCGTCCATGCTCTCGCCGTAGACCGGCAGGCGGGAATGGCCGGCCGAGCGGAACACCTTGAGCAGGGTGCCGAGCGCGGTGTCGATCGAGACCGCCACCACCTCGGACCGGGGGATCATCACGTCGTCGACCCGCACCCGGTGGAGGCTCAGCACGTTCTTGAGCATCGCCTGCTCGACCGGGGAGACGGCGTGGTCGCCGTTCCGCACCTCGTCGAGGGCGTCCGAGAGGCCGTCGCGCTGGGCGTCGCGGGCCTTCAGGTGGAAGATGTTGAGGAGGCGATCATACCAGGGTTCGCGCCCCGGACTGTCATCCTCCGGGATCGCCTGCGCGGTCGCGGCGGCGCTGCGACTTCGATCGTTGCTCATGTCTCTCGCGTCTGGGATGGGAGCGGCGGCTCACTCGGCCGCATCGCCGTACGGGTCCGGCACGCCGAGGCGCCGCAGGGCCTCGACCTCCAACGCCTCCATGGCGTCGGCCTCGGCATCGCCGAGCTCGTGGTCGTGACCGAGGAGGTGCAGCGTGCCATGAACCACGAGGTGGGCGAGGTGGTGGCCGAGGGGCTTCGACTGCTCCCCACTCTCGCGCAGCATTGTGTCATACGCAAGAACCACGTCGCCGAGGAGGCGCGGGCCGCCGCCATGCGGCTGCTCGTTGGGGAAGGACAGCACGTTGGTCGGCTTGTCCTTGCCCCGCCAGGCGCGGTTCAGCTCCTGCACCGACGGGTCGTCGGTGAGCACGAGGCTGATCTCGATCGGGCCGCCGGGCGGCACGACGGCGAGCGCCGCTTCCACCGCACGGGCGATGAAGGCCTCGAGATCGGGTACGACGGCCTCCCAGCGCTCGTCCTCGACCGAGACGTCGATTTCGTTGTCGCTCACGGCAGCGGCCCCCGGCGCGAGGGGCTCGGCCGCTGGGGCGCGAGTTCCGGGTTCTCCCGGGCATCGGTCTCGTAGGCCGTGACGATCCGGCGCACGAGGTCGTGGCGCACCACGTCGACGTCGCGGAAGGTGACCCGGCCGACGCCCTCGACGCCGTCGAGGATCCGCACCGCCTCGACGAGGCCGGATTTCTGGCCCGGCGGCAGGTCGATCTGGCTCGGATCGCCGGTGACGATCATCCGGGAATTCTCGCCGAGCCGGGTCAGGAACATCTTCATCTGCATCGAGGTGGTGTTCTGCGCCTCGTCGAGGAGCACCACCGCGTTGGTGAGGGTCCGCCCGCGCATGAAGGCGAGCGGCGCGATCTCGATCATGCCGGTCTGCAAGCCGCGATCGACGTGGCGCGCCTCCATGAAGTCGTAGAGGGCGTCGTAGATCGGCCGCAAGTAGGGATCGACCTTCTCGCGCATGTCGCCGGGCAGGAAGCCCAGCCGCTCGCCGGCCTCGACCGCAGGGCGCGACAGGATCAGCCGCTCGGCATGGCCCTGCTCGAGGAGCGAGACCGCGTAGCCGACCGCGAGCCAGGTCTTGCCGGTGCCGGCCGGGCCTTCCGCGAAGACCAGCTCGTGGGCGCGCAACGCCTTGATGTAGGCGTCCTGCGCGGCGTTGCGGGCCCGCACGCCGCCGCGGCGGCGGGTGGCGATCTGGTCGAAGGACGGGCGCTCGCCGTTCGCCGGCGCCTCGGCGGGCGAGAACAGGTTGCCCTGGAGCGAGGATTCCTGGATCACCCCGTCGACGTCGCCGAGGCTGAGCGGCGCCCCGCCGCCGTCGCGGACGCGGGCGTAGAGCAGTTCCAGCACCCGGCGCGCCCGCTCGGCCGAATCCGGCGGGCCCTTGACCACGACGTGGTTGCCGAGCGCGGTCGCCACCACGCCGAGGCGCCGCTCCAGATGGGCGACGTTCTGGTCGAACTGGCCGAAGACTAGGCTCGCCAGGCGGTTGTCGTCGAAGGTCAGGGCGATCTCGGCCGCCTCGCTCAGGCCCGCCACCGCCCGCGGGGGGATCTCGCGCTCGCGCGCGGAATCGCGCCCCTTCGGGCCGCGCCCGCCCGCCTCTCCGGTCGCCATTCTGTCGTTCCTCACGCGGCGGCCGTCGCGGCCGCGGCAGCTTCGCCGATCGCCTCGCCGAACAGGCTGTTCGAGCCGGCCCGGGTGATCCGCACCGGCACCACCTTGCCGATCGCCGCGACGTCGCCGTCGATCTGCACCGCCTGGAGGTAGGGCGACTTGCCGGCGACCTGGCCCGGATGACGCCCGGGCTTCTCGAGCAGCACCGGCACGGTCCGGCCCACCGTGGCGTGGTTGAAGTCCTGGCGCTGGCGCTCGAGCAAAGCCTGCAGCTCGGCCAGGCGCTCGCTCTTCACCGCCTCCGGCACCGCGTCCTCGCTCTCGGCCGCCGGCGTGCCGGGGCGTGGGCTGTACTTGAACGAGAAGGCGCTGGCGAAACCGATATCGGCGATGAGCCGCATCGTCTCGGCGTGGTCGGCATCGGTCTCGCCCGGGAAGCCGACGATGAAGTCGGAGGAGAGCGCGATGTCGGGCCGCGCCGTCCGCACCCGGTCGATCAGGCGGCGGTAGGTGTCGGCGTCGTGCTTGCGGTTCATCGCCGCGAGGATCCGGTCGGAGCCCGACTGCACCGGCAGGTGCAGGTAGGGCATCAGGGCCGGCAGGTCGCGATGGGCCGCGATCAGCGCCTCGTCCATGTCGCGCGGATGGCTGGTGGTGTAGCGCAGGCGCAGGACGCCGGGAATCGCGGCGACGCGGCGGAGCAACTCGCCGAGCGTCCAGTCGCGCCCGTCGGGCCCCGGCCCGTGGAAGGCGTTGACGTTCTGGCCGATCAGGGTCAGCTCGCGGGCGCCCGCCGCCGCCAGCCGCTCGGCCTCGGCCACGATCTTGTCGACCGCGCGCGAGACCTCGGCCCCGCGGGTATAGGGCACGACGCAGAAGGCGCAGAACTTGTCGCAGCCCTCCTGCACCGTGAGAAAGGCCGAGACGCCGGGGGTGCGGCGAGCCGGCAGATGGTCGAACTTGTCCTCGACCGGGAATTCGGTGTCGACGACGCGGCCGGCCTTCGAGGCGGCGAGCAGTTGCGGTAGGCGGTGGTAGCTCTGGGGGCCCACCACCACGTCGACGCCGGGCGCGCGGTTCAGGATCTCGCGCCCCTCAGCCTGCGCGACGCAGCCCGCCACCACCACCGTGGTGTCCTGGCCGGCCTCCGCCCGCTCGCCCTTCAGCACCCGCAGGCGGCCGAGCTCGGAATAGACCTTCTCCGCCGCCTTCTCGCGGATGTGGCAGGTGTTGAGGACGACGACGTCGGCCTCCTCGACGGTGCCGGTCTCGACGAAGCCCTCGCGGCCGAGCAGGTCGACCATCCGCGAGGCGTCGTAGACGTTCATCTGGCAGCCGTAGGATTTGACGAACGCTTTCTTCAACGAACCGGCCCTGCCAGGAAAAGATCGAGTGGATGATCGGACGCGGCGGCCGCCCACTGCGGGCCGTCCTCCGTCATTTAAGCCGTCGCGGCCGGAATGAGAATAGGCGGCGCGGCCGCGACGGGCGGGGCATCGGCGCGCGGAGTCTCTGGAACCGGGGGGCGGCCGGTCACAGCCTCCTGGAGGGCGCGGCGCACCGAGGCCTCGGCGAGCGCCGTCGCGGCCTTGCGGTCGGTGCCGGCCGCGAACGCGACCGGCTCGCCCCAGGTGACCGACACGTCGATCGGGCCGCGTTCGAAGAACAGCTTGACGCTGGGGCCGAGCTCCATGTCGCCGTACCAGGCGATGTCCGGCCGCTCGGCCCGGGTCAGCGGCAGGCCGTGGCGGCGCGTATAGGCGATGCACAGCGGCTGGAGCCGCACCCGGTCGAGGCCGCCCTCGGTGATCGCCGCCCGCGCCGCGCCGACGAGCGAGGTGCGGAACGGCAGGAGCCGTGTGCCGTCGCCGGTGGTGCCCTCGGCAAACAGGACGATCAGGTCGCCGGCGCGCAGCCGCCGGCTCATCTCGGTGTTGACCACCGCCGTATGGCGCTTGCGGGCGCGATCGATGAACACCGTCCGCTGCAGCCGGGCGAGCGTGCCGATCACCGGCCAGCCGGCGATCTCGGACTTCGCCACGAAGGAGAGCGGCCGCACCGCCCCGAGTACGGGAATGTCGAGCCAGGAGATGTGGTTGGCGATGACGAGCGCCGCCTCGCCCGGCGCCGGCGGCGTGCCGGTCACGGTCAAGCGCACCTGGAACAGGCGCAGGAAGGCCCGGTGCAGCCAGACCGGCGCGTGGCCGGCGAACCGCCCCCGCCCGAGCTTCAGGGCCAGCCAGTGCGGCCCGGCGAGGAGCGCGAAGACGAGGGCGTAGGCGAGGAGCCGCAGGCCGGCGACGAGATACGTCATGGGTTCGACGGCGGGGCGCTCGGCTCTGGGTAGGTTTTTTCGCGGGGCCGCGCGGTCCGGACCGCGCGTCGTCTGCCGCATATCAAGTCCGGCTTGGGGCGTCCACCGCCCGAACTCCTCGGCTGCCCGCAGGGCTGTCCAGGTCAAGAAATGGCGCGGGCATCCCCTCTCCCCGCGGGCGGGGAGAGGCTTGAGCCCCCCTTGCCGGGGGCGAAAGGAGCAGCGAACCGCAGGTTCGCCGCGAGGGTGAGGGGGTGGTGCCGGAGGAGCCTCATCAGGAGACACCCCCTCACCCTCGCTCCGGCTTTCGCCTCCGCTTGCCGCGTCACCTGAACGGTGACACGGCCCTCTCCCCGCCCGCGGGGAGAAGGGAAACCCGCGCCATGATTTACTCTCCTGGGGCGACGTTCACCCGCCACCCCTACCCCAGCGCCGCCTGCATCATGATCGCGTTGGCGCGCCCGCCGTCGGGCCGGGCGTAGTAGCTCGCCCGGCGGCCGGTCTCGGCAAAGCCGTAGCGGCGGTAGAGGGCGAGCGCCGGGGCGTTGCCGTCGTCGACCTCGAGGTGGACCCGGCGCACGCCCAAATCCTCCAGGGCGACGAGGTGGGCGCGCAGGAGCTGGCGGCTCAGGCCGGCGCCGCGGGAGGCCGGCCCGAGGACGACGGTGAGGATCTCGGCCTCGTCGAGCACCTGGCGCGAGAGGACGAAGCCGCCGAGCACCGTGCCGAGCATCAGGGCGTGGGCGACGTGGCCACGCTCGCACAGCATGCGCTCGAACTCGTCCGCCTCCCAGGGCCGCGCGAAGGCGGTGGCGTGGAGCGCCGCCAGCTCCCCGGCCCGGTCGGCCGAGGTCAGGGGCGCGACATGGGCGGTCGGGGGGGAGCGGAACGGCATCCACTTCATCGGAAAAACTCCGTCAGCGGCGGGGAAGCCGCATGTGGTCCTGGGGCTGGGCGTCCGGCCCCCGCAGGTAGAGGGGGCGGGCGAGGGCGTGGGCTGGGTCGGCGACGAGGCCCAGCGACGCCACCCAGGCGATCTTCGGGGCGGTGTGGCCCTCGGGCACGACGGCGCGCTGACCCTGCGCGGCGGCGGCGGCCGCGAGCGCCGGGCCGGCCGAGCCGGCGAGCGCCGCGGGACCGGATCCGAGGAGGCGCAGCGCCTCGGGCAGCGGCAGCAGGCTCGGAGGCACCGCGATGCCGCCGTCCTGGCTCAGAGCCTGGAAATAGACGTGACCGTGCCGCGCATCGATGGCGGCGGCGAGCAGGTAGCCCCGGCCGAGGTAATCCTCGTCCGCGGCGAGCAGCGGCGCCAGCAGCGCCGACAGGGTGGTGACGCCGACGACCGGGATGCCGCAGGACAGCCCGACCGCCCGCGCCGCCGACAGGCCGACGCGCAGGCCGGTATAGGAGCCAGGGCCCACCGTGACGGCGACCCGGTCCAGGCTCTCGAACCCGCCCTCGACCCGGGCCGTCACCCGCTCGACCAGGGGCAGGAGCGCCTCGGCATGGCCGCGCGCGAGATCCATGCTCTCCTGGGCCAGGGGCTCGGGAGCGTCGTCCGCCATGATGCAGGCGGCGCAGCGCTCGAGCGCCGTATCGATCGCCAGGATCCGCACGTCTCTTCAGGCTCCGCCCTCGTTCGCGCCCGCGGGTCCGTCGTCGCGGCCGGGCCCGTACCGCCGGCCGCGCCGGGCCGGTCGTCGGCCCGCCGCTTCAGTCCCAGCCTGGCACGGACAGGTTAACACAAGAAGGACCGCCCCGCGTCAGGCGGGGCGGCCCGGTCCGGTTCAGCCTTTAGATCATCCGGGGGGCCCGAGGAACCGTCCGGGCGGCGCAAAAGCGCCGCGCGGAGATACCCTCGCCTCCCCCGGCGGACCGCGCCCGCTTCAGGAGACGGCCTGGACCTCGCGCACGTCGGGCAGGAAGTGGCGGAAGAGGTTCTGCACGCCCTGGCGCAGGGTGGCGGTGGAGGACGGGCAGCCCGAGCAGGCGCCCTTCATCTCCAGGTAGACTACGCCGTCGCGAAAGCCCCGGAAGGTGATGTCGCCGCCGTCGCCCGCCACCGCCGGGCGCACCCGGGTCTCGAGCAGGTCCTTGATGGTCACGACCGTGTCGGCGTCGGCCTCGTCGTAGAACTCCTCCGCCGCCTCCTCGGGGGCGTGGCCGGCCTCCATGACCGGAGCGCCCGACATGAAGTGCTCCATGATGGCGCCGAGCACAGCGGGCTTGACCTGCGGCCAGCCGGGCTCGCCCTCGGCCTTCGTCACCGAGATGAAGTCGTGGCCGAGATAGACGCCGGACACGCCCTCGACGCCGAACAGCGCGCGGGCGAGGGGCGAGCGGGCCGCGGCACCCTCGTCCCGGGCCTCGAAGGTGCCCTCTTGCAGCACGACCTTGCCGGGCAGGAACTTCAGGGTGGCGGGGTTGGGGGTGGCTTCGGTCTGGATGAACATCGGTGATCCTCGAAAAGTTCTCTGCGCCGGTTCAAGGCCGGCCGGGAACGGCGCGGGGCGGTCGGGCGCCCCCTCGCCTGCCGGCAGATGTGGACCCGAACGCGTCAAAGCTCAATGGAGGGGCCTCATCCGGCGAGCGCCGTGATCTCCGCCTCGCTGAGCGCGCCCGGCACGATCACCACCGGCACCGGGAAGCTGCCGGCGCCGCGCCCGGCGATCGAGGTGACCAGCGGGCCCGGCCCATCGGTGCCGGCGGCGGCACCCAACACCAGGAAGGCGATGTCCTCGTCGGCCTCGATCTGTCGCAGGATCGCGTCCGCGCGCTCGCCGGTGCGCACCACGAGTTCGGGATCGACGCCCGCGGCCTGGCGCGCCGAGGCGGCCAGGACCTCCAGGCGGGCCCGGGTCTCGGCCTCGGCCTCGGCCCGCATCGCGTCGCCGACCCCGAGCCACTCCATCGTCTCGGGCGGCTCGGCCACCGCCAGCATCACCACCCGGGCGCCGAGCCGGGCCGCCCGCCGCACCGCGAAGTGCACCGCGCGGTCGCATTCCGGCGTCTCGTCGACCAGCACCATGAACTTGAGCCGATGCCCGGCCTCGAAGGATTGCCGCCGCTTGATCTCGACCATGTCCGGACGCGCTCCCACCGGCCGATGCTGCCCGCGCCGTGCGCCGGCCGCAAGCCGCCCCGCGCGGACACCCGGCGAACCGGGGCCCGGTGCGACCCGGGATGCGCGCACCCGACCGAACCATCCGAATGCGACGCGATACCGCAGGCAGGCCCCGGAACCATTTCGGACACGATGCCGACGCGATTGAATTGTCCGAGAGACAGATCGCACCGGTTCGCGTGATCGATTGCACATGGGGCAGGCATCCCGCGAGCATTTTCGGCACGACTTCGATGTCAATTCGTCGCCCGCGGAACCAGAGGCTGATTTTTACTCACGGTTGCAAGAGACTTCCGCCGAAGAACGATGTAACGCTCTGGTGAGCTTCGGTGTCGTAGCCTATCGTCCGACCGGCCTGCTGCCGGACCCATGACGGTTGGACGAATGGCCTAGGCCGGCGGTGCCCGGGCGGGAGAGATTGGTGCTTGCTCAAGACTTCATGGCCTTCCACGAGGCGTCCCGCCGCAACGGCATCATCCTGTCGTTCGGCGGCGACCTGTCCGAGAACGTCCTGTTCTCCCTCGGCGAGGTGCTGAAGCTGCGCATGCAGCAGGGCGCCGCCGACGCCACGGTGTCGAAGCGGGTCTTCTCGATCTTCGTCGAGCAGGCCCAGAACGTGATCCGCTACTCCGCCGACAAGCTCGTGCCGCCGGGCGCCCCCCAGGGCGGGATGGTGAGCGCCGGCCTGATCGTGGTCGGCGTCGAAGGCGGGCGCTTCTTCGTCGCCTGCGGCAACGAGGTGCCGGGCGAGCACGTCCCGGCCCTGCGCGCCCGGCTCGACCACATCGTCGGGCTGTCGGGCGAGGAGCTGAAGCACTACTACCGCGAGCGGCTGCGCCAGCCCGCTGACGAGGGCAGCCTCGGCGGCAGCATCGGGCTGATCGAGATCGCCCGGCGCTCGAGCGCCCCGGTCGAGTACGACTTCCAGGCCCGCGGCGACGACCGCAGCTTCTTCTGCCTCAAAGCCTTCATCTGAAGCACCCGACGATGGACCGGATCCAGATCCCCGCCACCAGCCGCTCGCCGCTGGTCGACTTCGACTTCCCCGCCGGCCGCCTGACCTTGCGCGGCGAATCCTATCCCGAGGACGCCGCCGCCTTCTACGGCCCGCTGCTCCAGGCCCTGCGCGGCCATCTGGAGGACGGCGACGGCCCGCTGACCTTCGAGGTCGCCCTGTCGTACTTCAACTCGTCGAGCGCCAAGGCCTTGATGAACCTGTTCATGCCGCTCGAGGACGCCGCCGAGGAGGGCCGCGACGTGACGGTCCGCTGGCTCTACGCCGAGGGCGACGACACCATCGCGGAGGCCGGCGAGGATTTCGCCGCCGACTTCTCGCACGCCCGGTTCGAGATGGTGCAGGAGACGGCGGCATGACCAAAGGCGTGACGGGCAGGCCGGCTCCAGAGCCCGCGGCGATGACGGACGGCGACGTCCCCCCGGAGCCCGAGGCGCATCCCCCGGAGGGCGGGCGCGACGAGCCGCGCGGGCGCAAGCGCGCCGGCAACGTCTTCAGCCTGTTCGACAACGAGGAGGCCGTCCTCGACCGGACCGAGGTGATGCTGACCCAGCTCGCCGCGGTGGCGGACGGGGTCAAGGTGCTGGCCGAGGCCTATCGCCGGGGCTACCGCGAGCAGCGCCGGCTGGTGCGCCTGAGCGACCGGATGCAGGCCGACCTGCAGAACGCCAACAAGCGCCTGGCCGAGCAGCAGCGCGACCTGCAATCCCTGAACGCCGCGCTGTCGGGCGAGATCGAGACCAGCGCCCGCCTGGAGGCGGAGCTGCGCCGCCTCGCCGATACCGACCCGCTGACCGGGGCCCTGGCCCGCCGGCGCTTCCTCGAGGTCTGCGCCCGGGACTGGCGGCGGCGCGACGACCAGGCGGCCTGCCTGCTGATGCTCGACCTCGACCGGTTCAAGCTCGTCAACGACAGCCACGGCCACGCCGCGGGCGACGCGGCGCTGATCGCCTTCGTCACCGCCTGCCGCTCGGCCCTGCGCTCCCTCGACACGATCGGGCGGCTCGGCGGCGAGGAATTCGCGGTGCTGCTCGTCGGGACGGGGATCGAGGACGGGGCGGCGGTGGCCGAGCGGATCCGCGCCGCCGTGGCGGCGATGCCGGTCGCGGCCGAGGCCGGGCCGATCGGCATCACGGTCAGCATCGGGCTCGCCGCCGCCGGGCCCGGGGAGACCCTGCAGGACGCGATGCGCCGGGCCGACGCGGCGCTGTACGCCGCCAAGCACGGCGGCCGCAACCGGGTGGAGCTGGCCCCAGCGGTCACGGCGGCGACCGCCCGGTGAGCGGCGAGACCCTCGACGCGGCCGCTCCGGGCAGCCCCCGCCGCGGCGGGTCGCTGCGGGGGGCCGGCCCCCTGCGCCGCGGCGACGCGCCGCCCGGTCCCGGCGTCACCGGGGTGCCGACGACGCAGGATGGCGGCGCCGACACGATGCGCCCGGGGGCGCTACGCGGCGCCGCCCGGGGCCGCAACCTCGACGGCCTCGCCCACACCCTGTTCCTGCGTCTGTCGCCGGTGATCGCCGCCCTGGTGCTGCTGACCCAGGTGGTGATCGCCTGGGTCAATTACGGCGACCAGATCCGTCTCTCGGGCGAGCGCGCCCAGACGATGGCCGACATGACCGCCCGGGCGCTGTCGCGCCCGGACTGGACCACCTCCTACGGCCCGTCGCTCCAGGCGCTCGGCCTCGATCCCGGCTTCCGTTACGCGGTCCTGCGCGACGGGACCGGCGGCGTGGTGGCCCGCCTCGGCGAGGAGCCGCGGGGCCGCAACTTCGAGCGCATCCAGGTCTCGGCGGAGATCGAGGGCGGCGCCGGCGCGCCGGCCGCGGGCGGCACGCCCCCCGGCAGCCTGACCCTTGTGCTCTCGGCCGAGGGCCTGCGGGCCAACGCCGAGAAGCAGTTCGTGATGGTGCTGGGCGCCAGCCTGGTGCTGATCCTGGCCTTCGCCCTCGCCCTGCGCGTCGCGGTGCGCCGCCACGTCCTGGCTCCCCTCGCGCACCTGCTCGCCGCGATGGGCCGGGTCGAGCGGAAGGACTGGGCGACGGTCGACCTCGCCGGCCGCCGGCGGCCGAGCCGCGAGATCGCCGACATCTCGGCGGCCTTCAACCGGATGGTCGAGGGCCTGCAGAGCGGCGACGAGGCGCGCCACCTGCTGGCCGAGCTCGAACGCACCCACGGGCAGCTCGCCGAGGCCAACGGCCTGGTGATGGAGAGCCTGGGCTACGCCCGACGCATCCAGCAGGCGGTGCTGCCCGGGCCCGATGCCCTGCGGCACTCGGGCCTCGACCTCGCGGTGCTGTGGGAGCCGCTGCACGTCGTCGGCGGCGATTATTTCTGGGTCGAGGAGATCGACGGCCTCACGGTCGTCGTGGTGGCCGATTGCACCGGCCACGGCGTGCCCGGCGCCTTCCTGACCCTGATCGTGGCGACCGCCCTCGACCGGATCCTGCACGACCGGGCCTTGCGCGCGCCCGACGCGATCCTGGCCGCCCTCGACGGGGCGGTGCGGGGGCGGCTGCGGCAGGCCGGGGACGGGGCGGGCGGCTCCGACGACGGGCTCGATTGCGGCGTCTGCGTCGTCGACCGGGCGGCGCGCGCCCTGCATTTCTCGGGAGCCGGCCTCGCCCTCACGGTCCTGTCGGGCGGCACGATCACCCGGATCAAGGGCCGGCGCCACGGCCTCGGCTACCGGCCGACCGGCCGGGAGGAGGCGCTCGCCGCGACGGTGCTGGCGCTCGACGGCGGCGAGACCTTCTTCCTGATGACCGACGGTGTCAGCGACCAGATGGGCGGCACCTCGCGCCGGCTCCTCGGTCACCGAGGCGTCGCCGGGATCCTGCAGCGGCACCGGGACCTGCCGCTCGCCGGGCAGGTGGCGGCGCTGGAACGCGACCTCGCGGACCATCGCGGGCCCGAGCCGCGCCGGGACGACATGGCCCTGGTGGCGTTCCGGCCGGTCCTGACGTGAGACGGGCGGGGTCCCGTGGGAAGCCCCGCCCGGTTCATCGGAGGCCGATCGCGAGCGATCGGGGGCCGGTCAGAAGCGGCAGATCCGGCGCGGCCCGTACGGGGTCGGGCGGATGAAGCAGCGGCGGCCGTAGACCCGCGGCGGACCGAAATAGCGGCGGCCGTACATCGGCCGGCAGCGGCCCCAGGGGCCGCGGGCGAAGCCCGGGCCGCAGCCCTGGGCGACCTGCGTCACCGGCGCCTCGGGGGCGAGCACGCCCGAGAGGCCGGGGCCGGCCGGGGCGGCGCTCGCGGGGGCGGCCGCGAGGCCGCCGAACGCCAGGGCGGCGAGGCCGGCGATCTTCCAACGCATCAGCATGCGGATGGTCCTCCGTGTAGTCCGTGACGGTGTCCGTGGAGCGGGCGGGACCGGGATCGGCCGCCGCGCCGAGCCGACACAACCGGGAATGCGCCGTTCTGTTCCCACCCCCCGTCTTTCTCCCTCGTCTCCCTCGTCTTCTCCCATTGCCCCTCGCTGGCACGCGGCCTCGAAAAAGGCGCGAGACCCCGTGTCGACAAGCCGCGACCGTTCCTGTAAGGGAGCCGGCAACTCACAACAGGACGCCGAAATCCTGACGCCGGACCCCATGCCGGGGCGCGGCGGCGACGGCAGGAGTTTGACAATGAACATCATCCAGCAGCTCGAGCAGGAGCAGATCGCTCAGCTCAACAAGACGATCCCCGACTTCGAGCCCGGCGACACGGTCATCGTGAACGTCAAGGTGAAGGAAGGCGAGCGCAGCCGCGTCCAGGCCTACGAGGGCGTCGTGATCGCCCGCTCCGGCGGCGGCATCAACGAGAGCTTCACCGTCCGCAAGATCTCGTACGGCGAAGGCGTCGAGCGTGTCTTCCCGGTCTACTCGCCGAACATCGATTCGATCAAGGTCGTGCGTCGCGGCAAGGTGCGTCGCGCCAAGCTGTACTACCTGCGCGATCGTCGCGGCAAGTCGGCCCGTATCGCCGAGCGCGCCGAGCGCGGCGCCGAGAAGGGCAAGACCAACAAGTCCAAGAAGACCGTCGCCGCCGAGTAAGATCCTCCCCGGATCACCGCGACGACAGGAAGGCCGCCTCCCCTGCCGGGTCGAGGCGGCCTTTCTCGTTCGGGGGCCGTCCCGACCCGAAACCGGCTCAGCGCTCGCCGCGCCACCGGCGGGCGAGCCGGTGCCACTTGTCCTCGAGCCAGCGCGCCGCGCGCTCCAGCGACGGCTTCATGCCGGGGATGTCCTCGCTCAGGAGCGCGAGCCCGAGCGGCAGCATCCACAGCCCGAAGACTGGCAGGATCGCCAGGAAGCCGCCGAGGATCAGCAGCACGGCCGCCGGAATTCGCACCCAGCGCCGCGACGGCGCCCGCAGCCAGGACACGGAATCCGCCACCCGCCGCGGCAGGAGGTCGAGCAGCCGGGCGATCCGGTCGTCCCAGGCCTTAGCGAGGGCGTCCTTCCCCGTAAGGGGCGGCGTGCCGGTCGCCGCGGGCGGGAGGGGGCGTGTCGTGATGTCGTCTCTGGTCATGATTGGAAACAAATGGACCGGACGGGCCAACGGTTCCGCGAGGGCCCACCGGCCCGGCGGTGCTGCGAGGCCGCGCCGCATTGCCGGCCCCCGGGCCCCGTCCTAGCTTCCCCGCCATGGAGACACCCGGCGAGAGATGCGGCGCGGCGGAGGGCGGGGACACCCCGGCGCCGGGCACCCTGCAGGTCCGCGTCGTCCAGCGCATCGGCGAGATCGCGGCGGCGGATTGGGACCGCTGCGCCCACTCCGCCGAATCGATGGCGGGGGCGGGCGAGAGCCACAATCCCTTCGTCAGCCACGCCTTCCTGTCGGCGCTGGAGGATTCGGGCTGCGTCGGCGGCCGCACCGGCTGGGTCCCGCTGCACGTCGCCGCCGAGCGCGACGGACGGGTGATCGGCTACGCGCCCTGCTACCTGAAGTCCCACTCGCAGGGCGAGTACGTGTTCGACCACGGCTGGGCCGACGCGTTCGAGCGAGCGGGCGGGCGCTACTACCCCAAGCTGCAGGTCAGCGTGCCGTTCACCCCGGTGACGGGACCCCGTTTCCTGATCGCCCCGGGCGAGGACGCGGACGAGGCCACCGCCGCGCTCGTCGCCGGCCTGCGCGCCCTGCGCCGGCAGGTCGAGGCCTCCTCGATCCACGCGACCTTCCTGCCCGAGGCCGAGGCCGAGCGGGCCGGGGCGCTGGGCTTCCTGCGCCGGGTCGACCAGCAGTTCCACTGGGACAACGACGGCTACACGACCTTCGACGATTTCCTCGGGGCGCTCGCCTCGCGCAAGCGCAAGGCGATCAAGCGCGAGCGGCGCGACGCGCTCGCCACCGGCCTCACCATCGAGTGGGTCACCGGGGCCGATCTGACCGAGGCGCATTGGGACGCCTTCTACCGGTTCTACATGGATACCGGCTCGCGCAAATGGGGTCGGCCCTACCTCAACCGGCGCTTCTTCTCGCTCATCGGCGAGCGGATGCCGGAGCGGATCCTGCTGGTGATGGCCCGGCGCGAGGGGCAGTACGTGGCCGGCGCCATCAACCTGATCGGCGACCGCGCCCTCTACGGCCGCAACTGGGGCTGCATCGAGGACCATCCGTTCCTGCATTTCGAAGTCTGCTACTACCAGGCGATCGAGTTCGCGATTCGTCACGGCCTCGCCCGGGTCGAGGCCGGCGCGCAGGGCGAGCACAAGCTCGCCCGCGGCTATCGCCCGGTGATCACGCATTCGGCTCACGACATCGCCGATTCCGGCCTGCGGGCGGCCATCGCCGACTACCTGCGGCGCGAGGCGCGCCACGTCGCGGCGGCGGCCGAGGAGCTCGATGCGGCGACACCGTTCCGGCGCGGCGAGGACTGACCGCGCCGTAGCGCCCGGCGCGGAGGGCCGCTAGAGCACTTCACGATCGCGTCGCAATCGCGAAGCTCTCTAAGTCCTTGTTTTGTCGCATTTTCTGCGACGAATCGGTTCCCACTTCGTCGCAAAATGCTCTAGGCTCCCAGGACGGGGCCCGACAAGAGGCTCCGGTTCGGGAGCGAAACGTCATGTCGACGAGCGAGGGAGGACGCGGGCGCGCGTCCCGCCGGGTCCTGTCGGGCTGCCTCGGGGTGGTGCTGGCATTGTCCATCCCTGCCCTGCAAACCCCGGCCGTCGCGGATGCGGCCCTGCGTCCGCGCACCGGCGAGGTCCTGGCACCGGCGAGGCCGGAGGAGGTCGGGCTCTCCTCCGAGCGGCTCGGCCGGATCAGGCAAGTGATGGAAGAGGAGGTGGCCGCCGGCCGCCTGCCGGGGGCCGTGGTGATGATCGCCCGGCGCGGCCGCCTCGCCTACGCGGAGAGCTTCGGCTTCCGCGACAAGGCCGCCGGGGCGCCGCTGGAGAAGGACGCGATCTTTCGTATCTACTCGATGACGAAGCCGCTCGCCTCGGTCGCCGCGATGACGCTGGTGGAGGACGGCCGGATCCAGCTGACCGACCCGGTCGCGAAGTACCTGCCCGAATTCAAGGACCTGAAGGTCGCCGGCACCCGGCCGAACGCGCTCGGCGAGGCCGCGCCCGACCTCGTCCCGGCCGAGCGCGCGCCGACCGTGCAGGACCTCCTGCGCCACTCGGCCGGCCTCGCCTACGGCGAGATCACCACCAACCCCGCGGTGAAGGCCGCCTACGCCAAGGCCGGCCTGTTCAAGCCCGACTTCGACTACAACACCACCGACCTGACCCCGGACGAGTTCACCAGCCGGATCGCCGGGGCGCCCCTCGCCTACCAGCCCGGTACGGTCTGGCAGTACAGCCTCGCGGTCGACGTGCTCGGCCGCGTCGTCGAGAAGGCCTCCGGCCGGCGCCTCGGCGACTACCTGGCGGAGCGGGTGCTGCGGCCGCTGAAGATGACCGAGACCGGCTTCTCGGTGCCGGCCGACAAGGCCGGGCGGATCGCCCAGGCGCTGCCGAACGATCCCGCCACCGGCGCGCCGAACCGGCTCATCGACGGCGCCGTCCCGAAGAACGATTCCGGGGGTGCGGGCGGCTACGGCACCGCCGCCGACTACCTGCGCTTCGCCCAGGCCCTGCTCGACGGCGGCAGCCTCGACGGTACCCGGGTGCTCAGCCGGACCACCGTCGAGCTGATGACCGCCGACCATCTCGGCGACCGGATCAAGCCGGTGGTCGGCCCGGGCGAGCTGCTGATGGGCGTGCCCGGCTACACGTTCGGCCTCGGCTTCATGGTGCGCAAGGACGCCGGCATCGCCGGGGTGCCGGGCTCGAAGGGCGAGTTCATGTGGGCAGGCTATGCCGGCACCTTCTTCTGGGTCGATCCCAAGGAGGACCTGGCGGTGGTGATGATGACCCAGGCGCCGGGCCCGAGCCGCGCCCATTACCGGCGCGAGATCAAGCAGCTCGTCTACGGCGCCATCGCCGATTGAGCGATCCGGGGCGCGGGCGGCCGGATACGGCGATTGCATCCGCGCCCCAAGCATCCGCGCCCCAGGCATCCGTGCCCCATGCATCGGAGCCCCATGCATCGGAGCCCCTGGACTCGCGCCTGCGGCCACCGGAGGATGCGTGCCGTCAGGCCCTGGCGACACGGGCCGTCACGTCCCGGAGCGTTCCGCCGCATGTCCCCGATCGACCGCATCTCCGCCGACCTCGACGCCCTCACGGCCATCCGGCGCGACCTGCACGCCCATCCCGAGCTCGGCTTCGAGGAGGTGCGCACCTCCGGCATCGTGGCGGAAAACCTCGCCTCCTGGGGGATCGAGGTCCATCGCGGGATCGGCCGCACCGGCGTCGTCGGCGTCCTGACGGGCCGCGGAACGAGTGCGCGCCGCATTGGGCTGCGCGCCGACATGGACGCGCTGCCGATCGAGGAGGCGACGAACCTCCCCTACCGCTCGACCGTGCCGGGCAAGATGCACGCCTGCGGCCACGACGGCCACACCACGATGCTGCTCGGCGCCGCCAAGTACCTCGCCGAGACCCGCGACTTCGACGGCACCGCGGTGTTCATCTTCCAGCCCGCCGAGGAGGGCTTGGGGGGAGCCCGCGCCATGCTGGCCGACGGGCTTTTTTCGCGCTTTCCCTGCGACGAGGTCTACGGCCTGCACAACAACCCCGGCGGGCGCGTCGGCGAATTGTCGGTGCGCGCCGGCGCCGCGATGGCGGCGGCCGACTTCTTCGACATTCGCATCGTCGGCCGCGGCGCCCACGGGGCGCAACCGCACCGCGGCGTCGATCCGGTGGTGGTCCAGGCAGCCCTGGTCCAGGCGCTCCAGACGATCGTCAGCCGCAACGCCGATCCGCTGCAATCGGCCGTGCTCTCGATCACCCAGGTCCATGCCGGGGCGGCCTACAACGTGATCCCGGAGGAGGCCCACCTCGCCGGCACGATCCGCACCTTCGACGACGACATCCGCGCCCTGGTGGCCAAGCGCATGCGCGAGATCGCGGCCGGCATCGCGGCGACCTTCGGGGCCGAGATCGTCGTCGACATCCGCAACATCTTCTCGGTGCTGCGCAACAGCGAGGCCCAGACGCGGGCCGCCGCCGAGATCGCCACCGAGCTGTTCGGCGCGGCCAAGGTCGACACCGCGCCCGAGCCCAAGATGGGCAGCGAGGACTTCGCCGACATGCTGCTCGCCGTGCCGGGCGCCTATGCCTGGCTCGACGGCAAGGGCGGGGCGGCTGTCCACAACGCGGCCTACGACTTCGACGACGCGATCATCCCGCTCGGCGCGGCCTACCTCGCCCGGCTGGTCGAGCGGCGCTCGGCGGCGTGACGGAAGGGGGCCGGACCCGCCCCCCGGCGGGTCCGGCCTCGCCGTCCCGTGCCGGCGGCGCCTTCGCCGGCAGACCCTTGCCGGCAGACCCTTGCCGACAGACCCTTGCCGGAAATGAGCGGTTGCGCCGGGGCGCCGTCCTGCCGCAGGAGCAGGCCCGGAACGCCGCCGTGGGAGCGTCGGCCCCGGCCCGCGCTCCCACGAGCTCGCAGCGACACGGGATTTCGAGATGACCGAGACCGCCTACGATCCCCAGAACATCTTCGGCAAGATCCTGCGCGGCGAGGTGCCGTGCCACAAGGTCTACGAGGACGAGCACGTCGTCGCCTTCATGGACGTGATGCCCCAGGCCGACGGCCACACCCTGGTGGTGCCCAAGGTCCCGAGCCGCAACCTGCTCGACGCGGACCCGGCGACGCTCGGGGCACTCTACGCCGCCGTGCAGCGCGTGGCCCGGGCCGCCAAGGCGGCCTTCGCGGCCGACGGCGTCGCGGTCTACCAGTACAACGAGGCGGCGGCCGGGCAGACCGTCTTCCACCTCCACGTCCACGTCCTGCCCCGGCACGAGGGCGCGCCGCCGCGCCGCCACGTCGAGGGCATGGCCGATCCGGCCGTGCTGGCGGCCCACGCCGAGCGGCTCCGCGCGGCACTGGCCGGCTGACGGGAACCGGGCCGGCATCGGGGTCTTGCCCCAGATACGCGAGAGGCCGGGCGGCGCCATGCACGGGACGGGAATGCGCGACGATCCGGGGCGGAGCCGGTTCGAGCTCGAGGTGGACGGCGAGGTCGTCTATGCCGACTATCGCCGCCAGCCCGGCGCCCTCGTAATCGCATACGTGTACGCGCCGCCGGCCCTGCGCGGCACCGGCACCGCCGACCGGCTGATGCGGGCGGTCGCCGAGACGGCGCGGGCGGAGGGCCGGCAGATCGTGCCGCTCTGCGGCTACGCGGCATCGTGGCTGCGCCGCCACCGCGGACGCGAGGCCTGACGGTCGGTAGCCCGCGCCAGGAGTCGCGGGCCCGCCTTCAGTGGGCGACCGCCCGGTCGAGCAGGTCGAAGACCGAGCCCGGCGCCTGTCCGGCCGTGGCCCTGGCGTCAGTGCCCGTCATTCGGCTCGCCGCGAGCAAGTCGAGCAGGCGGGCCACGCCGTCCCTCCCTGCCGTTGCACCGGCCCCGCTCCGACCTTCGAGCACCGCCATCGTCTCGCGCACCAAGCCGGGATCCACGGTGGTCCGGAATCCGGCCCCGGGCCGATCGGACAACGCGGCCTCGTCCCGCGTGCCCGCATCCGGCGAGGCGCGGGAGGACGACCGCAGGTCGAGCAAAGCCGACAGGATCGACGGGGACATCGTCACGGAGGCGACCGTCGGCGTCGCGACGTCCGGCGCCGGGGCCGGATCACGGCTTGCCGGAGAGGACGATGCCGCCGGCGCGAAGCCGGGCGACGCGCGGCTTGCGAGGACCTGCCCGAGGAGAGAGGCACCCGTGACGATCATGACATGCTCCGGTGCGACGGTGGCATGGCCTTCTCGCCGACGGTCCGCGATGCGGGCCGTCGGCGTCCGTCGAGCTTGACGCTACGGGGCGAGATCTCGTCGCCCGGTGAGGCGAAAGCGTCGCATTTGATGCAACCGGCGATTCCTCGGGGACACGGCACCTGGCCCCCGAACCTCTTCCCCGGTCTCCTGCCCGGACCCCTGTCCGGGGCCCGGGAGAGGGAGGAAGCCGCCTCACCCCACCATGTCGAGGGGCGGCGCCAGACCGTCCGGCAGTGGGCAGCGATAGGGCGTGCGGGCCAAGCGCTCGGCGTGGTCGGCCTTGGCGCGGACGAGGAGGTCGGGGTCGCGCAGGACGTCGACCGCCGTGCCGGCCATCGCCTTGGCGACGTGGATCATGCCCTTGTGGGCCGCCGGGTTCGTGCCCTGGGCGGTCATCTGCCAGGAATGGCCCGGGGTGCCGATGGCGTAGGTGGCGCCCCGCGCCCGCACGGTCGGCACCGCCCAGCTCACGTCGCCGACATCGGTCGAGCCCATCATCCGCTCGCCGACCGCGCGCAGCGGCACGATCGCGTCGCAGAGCGGCGCGTCGGTCACCGGCATGCCGAAGCGGCGATGGGCCGAGACGATGTCCTCTTCCGTCAGCGTCGCCCGGATCTTGTCCGCGAAGGCCCGGTCCTCGGCGTCGAAGGGCGGAGGCCCGAGGCGCATCAGGTTGGCGTGCATCGCCTCCTCCAGCGGCGGGTTCGCCAACAGGTTCGACATCGCGCTCACCACCCGGCTCGTCACCGTGGTCTCGGTCATCAGGGCGGCACCCTGCGCGATCCGCTCCACCCGGGCCGCGAGGTCGAGGAGGCTCGGCAGGTCGGCGGCGCGCACGAGGTAGCGCACGGTGGCGCTTGCCTGGACGACGTTGGGGGCGATGCCGCCGGCATCGAGATAGGCGTAATGCACCCGCGCGTCGCTCGGCATGTGTTCGCGCAGATAGTTGACGCCGACATTCATCAGCTCGACCGCATCGAGGGCCGAGCGCCCGAGATGGGGGGCGGCGGCCGCGTGCGAGGCCTTGCCGACGAAGGCGAAGTCGATGAGCTGGATCGCCAGGGAGACCGGCTCCCAGATCGCCACGAACGGGCCCGGATGCCAGGTGATCGCCACGTCGACATCGGAAAAGACGCCGTCGCGCACCATGAAGGTCTTGGCGGCTCCGCCCTCTTCCGCCGGGCAGCCGTAGTAGCGCACGCGGCCGGGCAGGCCCTCACGGGCGAGCCAGTCCTTGACGGCGGTGGCGGCCAGCAGCGCGCCGGCGCCGAGCAGGTTGTGACCGCAGCCGTGACCGGCGCCCTCCCCCGGACGCGGCCGATGCTCGGCCACCCCCGCCTCCTGGCTCAAGCCCGGCAGCGCGTCGTACTCGCCAAGGATCGCGATGACGGGACCGCCCTCCCCGGCCTCGCCCATCATGGCGGTCGGGATGCCGTCGATGCCCTCGGTCACCCGGAAGCCCTGGGCGCGCAGCATCGCGGTGTGCTCCGCCGCGGAGCGCACTTCCTGGAAGTTGAGCTCCGGCATCTCCCACACCCGGTCGGAGAGGGCGACGAACGCCTCCGCGTGCTCGTCGACGTGCCCCCAGATCGCCTCGCTGTTGTGCATGTTTCCTCGCGTCGCGGGCTGTTGTTAGGCTCTGCCCCGCCCCTTGTCGCACGATGGGGGCCGGGCGCCATGCGCTCCGCTCGGCCCTGGAATGCGCCGCGTTGCACGTACAGTCCCGGAGCGTGATGGTGCACCCGCGTCGGGGAGCCGTACGACGACGCCCTGGCCGAGAGGATCTACGGCCTGTCGAGGCAGAGGTCATCCACCGACGCGGGCCGTGGCGGCCCATCATGGCCGTCGAGTACGCCATCCTGGAATGGATCGACCGGTACGACAGCCGCCGCCTGCTCGCACCGATCGGCAACGTCCCTCACACCGAATCCGAAGCGCGCGATCATGCCAACGTCGGCGACCAAGCCTCGGCCGCCGGACCGAAGACGAACAGCCTTCAAGAAACACGGTGTGGTTCGATGCCCTCGTAGACGTCGGGATCGTCGCTCACGCCACCGCTCCCTCGGGCGCGGGCCCGACGCGCGTCGAGGGCCTGGAACACCTCGTCATTGGTCACCAGGCCGGCCGCGGCGAGGAGGGCGCCGAGGTGGACCGGCGGGCTCATCTCGTTGCCCGAGCCGCGCATGATCGCGACCGCCTGCTCGACCTCGGGGGTGGTGAGCGCTCGCACGAACGGCGCGAACGCGCGCTGGTCGACGCCCGAGGCAACGGCCTCGAGCAGGGTGAGGGCATCCTCGCGCCGGGTCACCAGTGTCGGCAAGTCGCCAAGGCTCATGGATAACGTTCCCCGGTTCAGCCCGGCCGGTCCGGCGGCTCGCAGGCAGCGTCTTTCGATCCGTCCTCGAGACGGCGAGAACTCCCGGCCGTCCTCTCTCTCCACCCCTTGCCGATCGTCGCTTCGGCCCCCATCCGAACCGCGTGTGGTGGGCGTCACAGCATCGGCTAGGGATTGCGCTCGGCGCGAGCGTCGGGACCCGAGCCGGGATCTCGGACGCCGTCACAGCGACGGCCCGGGATCGCGACCCCGGTCGAGTTCCTGACGCTCGTCCGGGATTTGCTGGAGCTTCGCGCATCTGCGCTGATCGCGCCCGAGTCGGTGGCATCTCGAGACGGGCACGTCGGACAGCCTGCAGGCCGTCGGTCGACCTGCAGCACCTCCGCAGATCGACCCCATCCCTAGGCTCACGAAGGACGACCCCGTCGATCTCTCGCGGATCGTGGATGACGCCGGTCGTGGCTGCGACCGGCGAAAAGTGGACCCGCCCTCAGAACACCTCCTCGCGCCGCGGCTCCGCGGCTTCCGCATCGCGGCGGGCGATCGCGCGCTCGACCACCTTGGCGAGGCCGACCATGATGGTGTCGAGGGCGTAGTCCTTCGGGGTGTAGACCGCCGCGACCCCCATGTTCTTCAGCACCAGCTCGTCCTCCGACGAGATGATGCCGCCGACGACGACCGGGATGTGGTCGAGGCCTTCCTGGCGCAGCAGCGCCCGGACCTCGCGCACCAGCGGGACGTGCGAGCCAGACAGGATCGACAGGCCGATGATGTGGGCGTTGCGCTCGCGCGCCTTGGCGACGATCTCGGCCGGGGTCTGGCGGATGCCGTCGTAGGTCACGTCGAAGCCGACGTCGCGGGCGCGCAGCGCGATCTGCTCGGCGCCGTTTGAGTGGCCGTCGAGGCCGGGCTTGCCGACGACGAGCTTCGGCGCCTCGCCGAGCCGCTCGCCGAGATCGGCGACGAGGAGGCGCGCCTCCTCGGCCGCCCCGGAGGTCGCGGTCTCGGGCGTCACGCCGGTCGGCGCGCGGTACTCGCCGAAGACCTGGCGCAGGCGCTCGCCCCACTCGCCGGTGGTGACGCCAGCCTTGGCGCAGGCGATCGAGGCCGGCATCACGTTGCGGCCCTCGCGGGCGGCGGCCTCGAGCTCGTCGAGCGCCGCCGCGACCGCGGCGGCGTCGCGTTGCGCGCGCCAGGCCTTGATGCGGCTCTTGGCCTCCATCTCGACGGTCTCGGAGACGGTGAAGATCGATCCGTCGCCGGAGGTGAGCGGCGAGGGCTCGCCGTTCTGGAACTTGTTGACGCCGACCACGACCTGCTCGCCGCGCTCGATCGCGGCGATGCGCTTCGCGTTCGATTCGACCAGCGCCCGCTTCATTAGGCCGGTCTCGATCGCGGTGACGGCGCCGCCGAGCGCGCCGATCCGGGCGAGCTCGGCCCGGGTCTCGGTCTTCAGCGCCTCGACCTTGGCGTCGATGGCGACCGAGCCGTCGAAGATGTCGTCGTATTCCAGCAGGTCGGTCTCGAAGGCGAGGATCTGCTGCATCCGCATCGACCATTGCTGGTCCCAGGGGCGCGGCAGGCCGAGCGCCTCGTTCCAGGCCGGCAGCTGCACGGCACGGGCACGGGCGCGCTTCGAGAGGGTGACGGCCAGCATCTCGATCAGGATGCGGTGAACGTTGTTCTCGGGCTGCTGCTCGGTGAGCCCGAGCGAGTTCACCTGAACGCCGTAGCGGAAGATGCGCTTCCTCTCGTCGGTGATGCCGTAGCGGTCGCGGGTGATCTCGTCCCAGAGATCGCTGAACGCCCGCATCTTGCAGATCTCGGTGACGAACCGCATGCCCGCATTGACGAAGAACGAGATCCGCCCGACCACGTCGGAGAAGCTCGCCTCGTCGAAATCGGGATCGTCCCGCACCGTGTCGAGCACCGCGATGGCGACCGCCAGCGCGTAGGACAGCTCCTGGACCGGCGTCGCCCCGGCCTCCTGCAGGTGGTACGAGCAGACGTTCATCGGGTTCCACTTCGGAACCTGGCTCGTCGTGAACAGGATCACGTCCTTGGTGAGCCTGAGCGAGGGCCCCGGCGGGAAGACGTAGGTGCCCCGCGACAGGTATTCCTTGATGATGTCGTTCTGGGTCGTGCCCTGCAGCGCCGAGAACGGGGCGCCCTGCTCCTCGGCCACCGCGAGGTACAGCGCCAGCAGCCAGGGGGCCGTGGCGTTGATGGTCATCGAGGTGTTCATCTGGGCGAGCGGGATGTCCTGGAACAGGGTCCGCATGTCGCCGAGATGCGCGATCGAGACGCCGACCTTGCCGACCTCGCCGCGGGCGAGCTCGTGGTCGGGGTCGTAGCCGGTCTGGGTCGGCAGGTCGAAGGCGACCGAGAGGCCGGTCTGCCCCTTGGCGAGGTTGCCACGGTAGAGCGCGTTCGATTCCGCGGCCGTGGAATGGCCCGCATAGGTGCGGATGATCCATGGCTTGTCGCGCTTGACCTCCGGTTCGCCCATTTCCGCCCTCGCCCTCGTTGACCGGCCCGGTGGGCGGTGCCCACTCGCGCCCGGATGGTAGACACGCGCGGGTCGACCGTCATCCTTGACCTAAGGCCGACAAGTCGCACCGACCGCCAAAAGGGCTATTGGAGGCCCCTTAGAACACCGCTAGGATCCACGGTGCAGTGCAATATTTCAAGGGAGGGACCACGATGGCAGCGAGCGCCGCGCTGGATCCGGTGTCGAAGGGTGGGTCCCCGAAGGGTGGGACCGAGATCAAGGATCTCTACGAGATCGGCGAGATCCCGCCACTGGGTCACGTCCCGTCCAAGATGTACGCCTGGGCGATCCGGCGCGAACGGCACGGGCCGCCGGAAGAATCGATGCAGATCGAGGTCCTGCCGACCTGGTCGATCGGCGACGACGAGGTGCTCGTCCTCGTGATGGCCGCCGGCGTCAACTATAACGGCGTCTGGGCGGGCCTCGGCGAGCCGATCTCGCCCTTCGACGTCCACAAGGCCGATTTCCACATCGCCGGCTCGGACGCCTCGGGCATCGTCTGGGCGGTCGGCGCCAAGGTGAAGCGCTGGAAGGTCGGCGACGAGGTCATCGTCCACTGCAACCAGGACGACGGCGACGACGAGGAGTGCAACGGCGGCGACCCGATGTTCTCGTCGACCCAGCGCATCTGGGGCTACGAGACCCCGGACGGGTCCTTCGGCCAGTTCTGCCGGGTGCAGTCGCGCCAGCTGATGAAGCGACCCAAGCACCTGACCTGGGAGGAGAGCGCCTGCTACACGCTCACCCTCGCCACGGCCTACCGGATGCTGTTCGGCCACGCGCCCCACACCATCCGTCCGGGCCAGAACGTGCTGATCTGGGGCGCGTCGGGCGGCCTCGGCGTGTTCGGCGTGCAGCTCTGCGCGGCGGCCGGCGCCAACGCCATCGCGGTCATCTCCGACGAGTCGAAGCGCGACTACGTCATGAGCCTGGGCGCCAAGGGCGTCATCAACCGCAAGGACTTCAACTGCTGGGGCCAGCTGCCCAAGGTCAACTCGCCCGAGTTCAACGAGTGGACCAAGGAAGCCCGCAAGTTCGGCAAGGCGATCTGGGACATCACCGGCAAGGGCAACGACGTCGACATCGTGTTCGAGCACCCGGGCGAGGCGACCTTCCCGGTCTCGGCGCTGGTGGTGAAGCGCGGCGGCATGGTGGTGTTCTGCGCCGGCACGACCGGCTTCAACATCACCTTCGACGCCCGCTACGTCTGGATGCGCCAGAAGCGCATCCAGGGCTCGCACTTCGCCCACCTGAAACAGGCGGCCGCCGCCAACCAGTTCGTCATCGACCGCCGGGTCGATCCCTGCATGAGCGAGCTCTTCCCCTGGGACAAGATCCCGGAGGCCCACACCAAGATGTGGAAGAACCAGCACGCGCCCGGCAACATGGCGGTGCTGGTGAACTCGCCGCGGCCGGGGCTCAGGACCTTCGACGACGTGCTGGAGCTGTCGGGGTCGCGGTGAGCGCGACCCGCTCGCACTAACGCGGCGCGCGCTTCCCGCCGCACCGGCGAGTTGCTAGAACACCTCCGAACTGGCGCCGCGCGGGTCCTCCCCGCGCGGCACGCATCTCGGACGCAGACACAATGGACAAGTTCACCGTTCTCGAGGGCGTCGCGGCGCCGCTGCCGATCGTCAACGTCGACACCGACCGCATCATCCCCAAGCAGTACCTCAAGACGATCAAGCGCACCGGCCTCGGCAAGGGCCTCTTTTCCGAGATGCGCTACCGCGACGACGGCTCCGAGAACCCGGACTTCGTCCTCAACCAGCCAGCCTACCGCAACGCCAAGATCCTGGTGGCGGGCGACAATTTCGGCTGCGGCTCCTCGCGCGAGCACGCGCCCTGGGCGCTGGCCGATTTCGGCATCCGCTGCATCATCTCGACGAGCTTTGCCGACATCTTCTTCAACAACAGCGCCAAGAACGGCATCCTGCTGATCACAGTGTCGCCCGAGGACCTCGAGAAGCTCCTCGACGACGCCAATCGCGGCGCCAACGCGACGCTGACGATCGACCTCGAGAACCAGATCATCAAGGGGCCGGACGGCGGCACCCTGCATTTCGACATCGATCCGGGCCGCAAGCACAACCTCATCAACGGTCTCGACGACATCGGCCTGACGCTCGAGAAGGCCGCCTCGATCGACGCCTACGAGCAGAAGCTCGCCGAGCGCCCCTGGGCCTGAGAGCGTGGCTGATTGTCAGACGCGGCACTAGAAATTAAATTTTCCTCTCGCCCACGACCTCATCCTGAGGCGTCAGTCCATCTGCGATGGACTGACCTCGAGGGAGGGCTCCAGTCACCCCTGCGCGAACTGGAGACCTTCTTCGAGGTCGGTCGATTTGCAATCGACCAACACCTCGGGATGAGGTCGTGGGTGGTTTGGGACCTTCCGCTCACGTCAAGCCGGCACCGACGGAGCAAGACGCCTTTCCGGGCATGATGCTCTCCGACAAAAATAATCCCGCCGGGCCGATGGGCCGTTCGCCGCGGCGGATCTCCCGTCGGTCGCCGAGTTCGTCAGGTTTTCCTTAACCCTGATGACGCCCTATTCCGGTGCTTGGATCGGCGAAACGGGAGAGATTTCTGCATGACGCGGCGCGCGACCCTCAAGGCCGCCACCCTGCTCTGCCTCGCCGGCCTCGGCCTGCCCCAGGCGGCGCTGGCGGATTTCCGCTCCTGCCTTGCCGGAATCGGCCAGGAGGCCGCGGCGGCCGGCGTCTCGCCGGCGGCGTTCCAGGCCGCCACCGCCGGGATCAGCTTCGACGACAAGGTCATCGAGCTGTCCCAGGCCCAGCCCGAGTTCAAGACGCCGATCTGGGACTACATGGCCGCCCTCGTCGACGACGAGCGGGTCGACGACGGCCGCGCCGCCATGCGCCAGCACGCGAGCGCCCTGGCGCTGGCCGAGTCGCGCTACGGCGTCGACCGCTACACCATCGCGGCGGTGTGGGGCGTCGAATCGAATTTCGGCAAGAACCTCGGCAAGATGCCGCTGGTGCAGTCGCTCGCGACGCTCGCCTGCGGCGGCACCCGCCGGCGCGAGTTCTTCAAGGGCGAGCTGATCGCCACCCTCAAGATCATCGCCCGGGGCGACATCGCGCCCGAGCGCCTGACCGGCTCCTGGGCCGGGGCCTTCGGCCAGACCCAGTTCATGCCGACGACCTATCACCGCCTCGCCGTCGACCTTGACGGCGACGGGCGGCGCGACGTGGTCGATTCGGTGCCGGACGCGGTCGGCTCCACCGCCAACTTCCTGCGCGTCGCCAAGTGGCACAACGGCCAGCCCTGGGGCTACGAGGTGCGGCTGCCGCCGGGCTTCAACGTCGCGGCGGCGGGCCGCAAGAACAAGAAGCCGGTGGGGCACTGGGCCTCGCTCGGCGTCACCCGCCTCGACGGCCGGCCGCTCTCGGCCGAGGGACCGGTCGGGATCCTGGCGCCCGCCGGCGCCGCCGGCCCGGCCTTCCTGGTGACGAAGAACTTCGACGCGATCTACTCCTACAACGCCGCCGAATCCTACGGGCTCGCCATCGCGGTCCTGTCGGACCGCCTGCGCGGCAAGGCCGGCGTGCAGACCGCCTGGCCGACCGACGACCCGCCCCTGTCGCGCGCCGAGCGCCGCAGCCTCCAGAGCGCGCTCGCCTCCCGCGGCTACGACGTCGGCGAGCCGGACGGCAAGGTCGGCGCCAAGACCCGCGACGCGATCAAGGACGTCGAGCGCCGCCTCGGCATGCCGCAGACCGGCCGTCCCGGCGCGAAGGTGCTCGAGGCGCTCCTGCGCGGCAACTGAGCATCCCGTCGCGCCGGGTTGCCAAGGCGGCCCGGCGCGACATCTGGAGTCTCACGCCCGAACCACCGCGTGGGAGCAGGCCTCGACGATGCGCAGCCTGTTCGTCCTCGTCAGCATCGTGGTCGCCCTCGGCTTCGTGGTCACCGGGCTGATCAACGGGCTCGACGACCGGGCGCTCGCCCGCAGCGAGCGCGAGGCGCAGATCCGGGTCGGGGCCGCCGTGGCGGCCACCGCCCGCCGGCTCGGGCTGCCGCCGGACTGGGTCGCCTATTGCCGCGCCGAGACCCGGCGCAAGCTCGCCGCCTACCCGAAGGACGGCTCGATCCCCTTCGGCCTGCGCTACTCCACCGCCGACACCGACGAGGTCGAGCGGGCGATCCGCGAGCGCGAGACCTACGAGCGGCAGGACCAGATCCTGTGCCTGACGCAGCTGCCGGCGAGCCTGCGGGAGCCGGCGGCGCCTTGATCCCTAAAGCCCGTAGCGGGCGAAGGCCGCGCGCTCGTCCAGGGTGGCGAGCATGCCCTCGATCGCCGCGATTCCGACCGCGCCCGGCTCGCGCCGGCGCAGCAACCGAGAGAGCAGGCCGCCGCGGGCCTGCTCGACCACCGGCAACCGCACCGTGTCGCCGAAGCGGCTCCGCAGCACCGAGCGCACGTCGCCGTGGCCGTCGACGAGGCCGAGCGCCAGGCCCTGGCGCCCGGTCCAGACCGCACCGGAGAACAGCTCGTCGGGATCGCCCGACAGGGCCGGGCGGCGGCTGCGCACGAGCTCGGTGAACATCGCCTGCACGTCGGCTTGGATGATCTTGAGCCGGGCGACGTCGTCGGGGTTCTCGGGCCGGAAGGGGTCGAGCATCGCCTTGGCCTTGCCGGCGGTATGGACCCGGCGCTCGACGCCCAGGCGCTCGATCAGGCCGGTGAAGCCGAAACCCGCCGAGACCACACCGATCGAGCCGACGAGGGAGGCAGGATCGCAGAAGATCTCGTCGGCCGCGCAGGCGATCATGTAGCCGCCCGAGGCCGCGACGTCCTCGACGAAGGCCAGGACGGGCACCTCGGCCTCTGCGGCGAGCGCCCGGATGCGCCGGAAGATCAGGTGCGACTGCGCCGCCGAGCCGCCGGGCGAGTTGATCACGATCGCCACCGCCCGGATGCCCTTCATGCCGAAGGCCCGCTCGAGCGCCGGCGAGCAGGCGCCCAGGGACAGGCCGGCCCGCAGCGGCGAGACCGCCCCGATGGCGCCGCTCAGGCGCACCACCGGCACCACCGGATGGCGGCGCGCCCACCGCTCGGGCAGGAGGGCGCACAGGGCGTCGAAGGGCCGGAACGGCATGGGCGCAGGGATCTCCGAGGGGACGCCCGACAGGTACGCGGGCCGCCCCGTCCCGGCAAGCGAGGGCCGGTGCCGCAGGGGATGCGGGGCGTCCCGCCCGGTCCTCACGTTTGCGGGATGCGTCGATTGAAGCGGGGCCGTCGCGATCTAGTTGTTCGGTAAGCGCCCCTCGGTCGTCGGGCGGGCGTCCCGCCGCGGATCCGGCGGGCCTTCTCTGTCTCGTTGTCCAATTGCAGACGGGGCGCCGGCGACGAGCGTCGCGCCGCCCGAGGGAGACCGACATCATGCGCGCCCTACGATGGATCGGCCTGGTCCTGACCCTTCTGGTCGCCGGGATCGGGCTCGGCACCAGCCGCAGCTCCGCCGCCGCCCTGCCGACCGCCGGCGCCCTCGCAGCCGAGGCGGCCCCCGCCACGGCGCTGGTCGGCAAGGCGTACTACTACCGCCGCTACTACCGCTACCGCCCGTATCGCCGCTACTACGGCTACCGGCCCTACCGGCGCTACTATTACCGGCCGTACTACCGGCGCGCCTATCGCCCGTATTACCGCCGCTACTATCGTCCCTATTATCGGCCGCACTACCGCCGGATCTACGGTCCGCGCTTCTACTTCTAGAGAGCTTCACGATCGCGCAGCGATCGCGAAGCTCTCCCAGTATTTGTTTTGCCGCATTTTCTACGACGAGCCGGTACCCACTTCGTCGGAAAATGCTCCGACATCCGATCCACCGGCCGGGACGATCCCGGCCGGTAGGCTCGCCGTCGGGATCGAGCCGCATCACGGGCGGGCGACTCGCAGCAGAGCGACCCGGTCCGACAGACTCCGTACCGTGCCGCGGCACCCGCTGGCCGCCGACGCATGTCTTTCGGCGGCATGACGGTCCGGAAGATACGCCGCCGCCGCAGGATCATCACGAGACGAGATCCGCCCGCTTTCCCGGCGGAGTGCCGGCAGATCGTTCGATCGAGCCTCGCGTCGCTCGTCGGCATCATGGCTGCATTGTTCGTTCCGGATGCGCCGACGACAGAAATGCCGGCGTAACCGTGACGGCCAAATCCGATGCGCTCCGTTTACTCTCGGTTAAGTGGCCAAATCCAAGATGCCGCGCCAGGAAGATCGAATCCTGGTTTCGCACATGGGCAGCCGCGAGGGCTTCCCACGCCGCGGGGTCGGCCGAAGGTCGGACGCTGTGCGCCGCGGGAGAAGGCAGATGGACGTACTCGTCATCGACGACAGCCAGACGGTACTCCTGCGGCTGAAGCATCTCCTGGAGCACGACCAGCAGGTCTACGTCTCCGCCATCAACAACCCACTCTCGGCCCTCGACGAGGCGCGGATGCGCGCCTTCGACCTCGTCCTCGTCGACTACAACATGCCCGAGATGGACGGCATCGCGGTGATCCGCCACCTGCGGGCGATCGAGCACTACGCCCAGGTGCCGATCGTGATGATCACCAGCGAGGTCAACGACCGGACCCGGCTCGCCGCCCTGGACGCGGGGGCGACCGACTTCCTCGACAAGCGCATGGGCCGGGTCGAGATGAAGGTGCGGATGCGCAACGTCGTGCGCCTGGCCACCGCGGTGCGCCGGCTCGACGACCAGGCGTCGTGGCTCGCCGGCGAGGTCGAGAAGGCGGTGCGGGTCCTGCGCGAGCGGGAGGCCGAGATCATCTTCCGCCTGTCCCTCGCGGTCGAGTACCGCGACAACGACACCGGCGACCACACCTGGCGGGTCGCCCGCTACAGCCAGATCATGGCCGAGGCCCTGGGGCTCGACGCGGAATTGTGCCGGCGAGTCTACCTCGCGGCCCCGCTCCACGACGTCGGCAAGGTCGGCATCCCGGACGGCGTGCTGCTCAAGCCCGGCCGTCTCGACGCGGAGGAGTTCGCCCTGATCCGCACCCATGCGGAGATCGGCAAGCGCATCCTGGGCGGCAGCCACTGCGCCCTGATCGGGCTCGCGGCCGAGATCGCGGAATCCCACCACGAGCGCTGGGACGGCGGCGGCTATCCCCGCGGGCTGTCCGGCGAGGCGATCCCGCTCGCCGCCCGCATCGTCGCGGTGGCGGACGTGTTCGACGCGCTCACCACGGTGCGGCCCTACAAGGCGGCGATGCCGGCCTGCGAGGCGCGCGCCTGCATCGAGGCGGAGAGCGGCCGCCACTTCGATCCGGCCTGCGTCGCCGCCTTCCTGTCGCGCTGGGACGATATCCTCGCGGTCGGCGCCTCGGCGGCGGCGCGCCTGCGCGACCTGCCGGCCCTGACCGAACCCTGGGCCCGGGTTCCGGCCCTGCTGCGCGAGGTGCCCGCCGACCTCCCGCCGGAGCCGGTCCGGGGCGAGGCCGCCTGATCCGCTACCGGGCCGCGCCCGGCAGTTCCGGCAGCCAGGTGGCGCCCTCCTCCACCAGGAAGTCCCAGAAGGCCTGGCCGGCGGGGCTCAGCACCTTTTCGGCCCGCCGGACCGCGAACCAGTCGCGCCGGATCGGCAGGCCCTCGACGTCGAGGAGCACGAGGCGGCCGGCCGCCACCTCCATGGCCACCGTGTGGCCGGAGATCAGCGCGATCCCGAGGCCCGCCATCACGGTCTGCTTGATGGTCTCGTTCGAGCCGTTGTCGATGCCGATCGGCGCGCGCCGCACCAGCAGCCCGGCCATGAACTCCTCGAACACCGTGCGGGTGCCCGAGCCGTATTCCCGCACCAGGAACGGCTCCTCGGCCAATTCCTCGCGGGTCACGCCGCGGCGCGCCGCCAGGCGATGGCCGGGCGGGGCGATCACCACCAGGGGGTGGGGGCCGAAGGCCTCGGCGGCGATCGGGAAGTCCCGCGGCGGCCGGCCCATCAGCGCGAGGTCGACGCGGTAGTCGCGCAGGGTCTCGACGGTGGCGCCGCGATTGCCGACCACGAGGTCGATCTCAACCCCCGGATGGGCCCGGGCGAAGCCGCCGACGATGCTCGGCGCGAAGTATTTCGCGGTCGAGACCACGCCGAGGGAGACCTTGCCGCCGCGCCCGCCGCGCAGGGCCCGCAGCCGCTCGGCGCAGGTGTCGAGCACGGTGCCGATGCTGTCGGTGGCCCAGAGCAGCTCGCGGCCGGCATCGGTCGGCTTGAGCCCCGCATGGGTGCGGTCGAACAGGAGCAGGCCGATCTCGTCCTCGAGGCCCTTGATCCGCGCGGTCAGGGCGGCCGGGGTGACGTTCAGTTCCTGCGCCGCCCGCGTCATGGTGCCGAGCCGGGCGATCGCCGCCACGGCATGGAGCTGCTTGAGCGAGAGGTTGCGTATGCGGTCCTGCGCCATCCGCTCCTCGGCCGGCGATCGGTGGAAGGATCCGTTCGACATCGCGGCGGAGTTCCGCGCATCCCGTACTTCGGGACGGGGTGACGGCGCTACCCCCGGGCGCCTAAGCTGACGGCCAGCGGAGACGGATGACGCCCCCGAGAGGCACCGACAAGGCTCGGAGACAGGACATGCTTCTGAGCGCCCGCACCGAGGCGACGACGCCGCGCCGGCCGCCGGCCGTCGGCCCGGTGATCGCCGCCCTCGCGGCGGCCGCCGCGGCGACCGCCGGCGCCCTCGCGGACGCACTCCCGGGCAGCCCCGAGGGCATGGCCCGGCGCCTGTTCGCGGAGGCGCTGCGCGAGGCCGACGTCGCGGCGATCGCCTGGCCCGACCGGGAGGAGCCCGAGCCGCATCGGCGCGGCGCCGCCCTCGTCCTCGCGCTCGACCCCCTCGAAGGGGCCGACGACCTCGACGGCGGCATGCCGGCGGGCACGATCTTCTCGCTGCGCCCGGCCGGCGCCGACCCGGCTTGCGCCTTCCGGGCGCCCGGCCGCACGCAGGTGGCCGCGGGCTTCGTCACCTACGGGCCGCGCACCCTGCTGACCCTGACCGACGGTACCGCGACCACGTCCCGGATCCTCGACCCGCAGAGCGGCGCCTTCCGGCCGCCGGTCTCCCTGCGCGTCCGGGAGACGAGCCCCCGGGGCGGGCCCGACGCCACGCGCCGGAGCGACGAGGCACCGGTCGGCTGGACCTCGCTGATGGCCTCGCTCTCGGCGGGCGCGCAGCGGGTGCTGACCCATGGCGGGCTGCATCTGCGCCCGGCCGACATGGGCCACGACCGCGATGCCGGCGGCATACGCCTCGTCCACGCCGCCGCCCCGGTCGCCCTGGCGATCGAGGCGGCCGGCGGCACCGCCAGCGACGGGCGCGGCCGGGCGATCCTCGACCTCGCCACCGACGACCTGCAACGGCGGACGCCGCTGGCCGTCGGCTCGCCCCGGGAGGTGGCGAGCCTGCTGCGCCGGCTCGATGCCGACCGCGACGCCGGCGGTTCGCCGCTCTTCGCCCCCCGCGGCCTGCTGCGGGCCTGACCGGCGTGTCGGCCCTCCACCCCATCGTGTCGGTGACCGGCTCGTCCGGCTCCGGTACCACCTCGGTGCGCAACACCTTCGAGCAGATCTTCCGCCGCGAGGGCGTCGAGGCGGCCTTCATCGAGGGCGACGCCTTCCACGCCTTCGACCGCGCGCAGATGCGGGAGGCGATGGCCCGCGAGCCGACCCTGAGCCATTTCGGCGAGCGGGCGAACCTGCTCCCCGAGCTCGAGGCGGTCTTTCGCGAGTACGGCGCGACCGGCCGAGGCCGCACCCGGCACTACCTGCACGATGCCGAGGACGCCGCCCGCTTCGGGGGCGAGCCCGGCACCTTCACGCCCTGGGAGGAGTTCGCCGAAGGATCGGAGCTGCTGTTCTACGAGGGCCTGCACGGCGCCCTGGTCAGCGAGACGCTCGACATCGCCGCGCATGCCGACCTGAAGATCGGCGTGGTGCCGGTGATCAACCTCGAATGGATCCAGAAGCTCCACCGCGACAAGGCCGCCCGCGGCTACTCGACCGAGGCGGTGACCGACGTGATCCTGCGGCGGATGCCCGACTACGTCACCACCATCTGCCCGCAATTCACCAACACCGACATCAACTTCCAGCGTATCCCGACGGTCGACACCTCGAATCCCTTCATCGCCCGCTGGATCCCGACCGCCGACGAGTCGATGGTGGTGATCCGCTTCCGCGACCCCAAGGGCATCGACTTCCCCTACCTGATCTCGATGATCGCCGGCAGCTTCATGTCGCGGGCGAACTCGGTGGTGATTCCCGGCGGCAAGCTCGACCTGGCGATGCAGCTGATCCTCACACCGATGATCCTCAGGCTGGTGGAGCGCCGGCGCCGGCTCCTCTAACAACCAGACGGCTCGGCTTGTGCTCCGGGCAGGATGGCGTAAGAGTCCGGCCGTCCGACGTGCCTTGAGGGAAAGGCACCCCGAGTTGCGAGAGTCCCGGCGTATGGCGAATGACGGGTCGAACCGTGAGGCGCACGAAGCCGGAAGCGGCCGGGCGGAGCTTCCGTACCGGCTGCGGCAGCAGGCGCTGATGGGCGCCTTCGCCCGCATGGCGCTCCAGACCCGGGACCTCGACGCGCTGCTGAAGCGCGCCAGCGAGCTCTGCGCCGAGGGCCTCGCCTCCCCGTGCTGCCAGGTGCTGGAATACCGCGCCCGCGACCATGCCTTCGTCATCCGGGCCTGCACCGGCCTGCCGGCGGCCCTCGTCGGGACCGAGCTCTCGGCCGCCGACGAGGCGACGCCGGCGGCCTATGCCTACCGCACCGGGGCGGGCGTGCTCGCCAACGGCATTCCGGTCGGGGCAGGCGGGGCGCAGGGCGAGGCGCGCTTCCACCTGCCGGGAGCGCTCGCGCCCGCCGGCACCCGCCACGCGGTCAACGTGCCGATCGCGCTCGGCGACGAGAGCCGGCGCGCCTACGGCGTGCTCGAGGCCTGGGGGAGCGAGGGGCACGGCTTCGACCGCGCCGACCAGGAATTCCTCGCCGGCTTCGCCGGGCTGATCGGCATCGCGGTCGAGCGTCACCAGGGCGATGCGCGCCTGCGCGACGCCCTCGACCACCAGGTCGAGCTCACCCGGGAGATGAGCCACCGGGTCAAGAACAGCCTCGGCGTCGTGGCCGGCCTGCTGCGGCTCCAGGCCCGCGACGCCGGCACCGACGAGATCCGCCACGCCCTCGAGGATGCCGGGACCCGCATCGCCACCGTGGCGGAGGTGCACGACCATCTCTGGCGCGGCCTGCACCAGCTCGGCATGGTCGACCTCGCGGCGTTCCTGCGCGAGCTGGTGGCCAAGCTCCAGGGCGAGGCACCGGGCCACGCCCTGACCTGCGAGGCTCAGTCGAAGGTGATCAGCGCCGACCAGGCGATCCCGATCGGGCTCGTGGTGAGCGAGCTGGTGAGCAACGCGGTCAAGTACGCCTACCCGCGGGGGACCGGGCCGGTGCGGGTGAGCCTCGCCGTGCGGGAGGACGGGCTGCACCTGGCCGTGCGCGACGAGGGCGTCGGCCTGCCGCCGGGCTTCGACGTGTCGATGCGCCAGCCGTCCCTCGGCCTCAAGATCATCTGCAGCCTGATCCGCCAGCTCGACGGCCGGCTCGCCACCGATTCCGACGGGCCCGGGGCGCATTTCGTGCTCGACATCCCGCTGGCCCCGGCGGCCTGACGGATCCTGCCGGGCTCCCGCCGGAGCGTCGCCTCAGCGCGGCGCGGCACGCCCGGCAGCGTGGCTCGGACCTCCGATCGCAATTGTCCCAGGACGCCCGCGCCGAGGCGTCACGCCGCCCGCGACGACCGGGCCGGGGCGGCCGGCTCGGCCATGGCCGGCAGCGCGTCCATCACGCGGGCCGCCGGGAAGGTCACGATGACCTCGGTGCCCTCCCGCGGCTGCGACTTCAGCTGGAAGCCGCCGCCATGCAGGTCGACGAGGCCCTTGACGATCGGCAGGCCGAGGCCCGAACCCTGCTCGGCGGTCTTGATCGCCAGCGACCCGCGGCCGAAGGACGACATCACGGTCGGGATCTCGTCCTCGGGAATGCCCGGCCCGGTATCCTTCACGCTGACATACTGGCCGCCCGACGAGGTCCAGCCGACCTTGATCACGATCTCGCCGCCGGGCGGGGTGAACTTGATGGCGTTCGACAGGACGTTGAGGACGATCTGGCGCAACGCCCGCTCGTCGGCCCAGAGCCGCGGCAGCGACGGGTCGATCATCTCGCGGAAGGTCTGGTTCTTGGCCCGGGCCCGCAGCGCCATCATGTGCCGGCCCTCCTCCACCACGTAGGCGAGCTGCAGGGCCTCCTCGTTCAATTCGTAGCGTCCCGCCTCGATGCGCGAGAGGTCGAGGATCTCGTTGATGAGGTTGAGGAGGTGCAGGCCGCTGTCGTGGATGTCGGTCGAGTATTCCTTGTAGGAGGCGGCCGCGTGGGGGCCGAACACCTCGTTCTTCATCACCTCCGAGAAGCCCAGGATGGCGTTGAGCGGCGTGCGCAGCTCGTGGCTCATCGTGGCGAGGAAGCGCGACTTGGCGAGGTTGGCCTCTTCCGCCCGCCGCCGCGCCTCGTCGGAATTGGCCTTGGCCTGCTCCAGCTCGCCGAAGATCGCGTCCTTCTCGGCCCGCGACTGCAGCGCCGAGACGGTCGAGGCGTGCAGGTGGTTCGACAGGAACAGGAAGAACAGCTGCGCGCAGACCGCCATGCCGACCAGCAGGACGGTCTCGACCTCGCGCGACAGCGCCAGCAGGGTGGCGGTGGCGGCGCAGAGTGGCAGGAGCCCCGCATAGGCCGCGAGCGGCACCGTGGCGGCCAGCATCGTGGTGACGGCGGCGACGATGACCAGCACCACCATCACGTAGGTGCGGGCATTCGCGGCGTCGACCTGGAGCGGCACCAGCACCAGGAGCGCCCAGACGGCGCTCTGGGCGAGTTCGCCGACGATCACCCGGCGGCGCGAGATCCGGAGCGAGAGCCCGTCGGGATCCTGCCGCAGGAAGGAGCGCGACAGGACGGTGTTGACCGCGATCGCCGCGATCGCCGCCGCGCACCAGGCGCTGCTCAGGAGGATCGGGGCCCAGAACGCCGAGGCCGCCGCGACCAGGCACGCGAGCGTCACCAGGGGCAGGAAGGCGCCGCGCCGGTACTGGGCGTAGACGCGCAGCAACTCGTAGTCGAAGGCGCGCTCGAGCCCGATCGACGAGGTCAGCCGCTCGCGCGCGGAACGGACGTCGCGCGCGACCTTGCGCCGCCGGGCCGCCTCCTCCGCCGTCGGGCCGCGCCCGCGCTGGACCATTTGCGCCGTGATCTCGGACATTGAGCTCGGGTCGTGCCGCTCCCTCGCCGCCGCGGACCGCCGGCCGGTCCGGGAGAAGCTCACCGAAAATCGTTAAGGTCCCCCTGCCGAAACCCCGCGAAGACGAGCGAACGGACCGTCCCGCCCTGCCGCTGGGACACGCGAGGAGGGGTGCGCTGGCGCACATCGGCCCCGCTTGCCGGCAGTGCAGGAGCGGCCGACACAAGGCAGGCCTGGAACCATTCCAGCCTCTCGTCGGAAGCGCACGATGACGACACTCACCCTCAACGGCCGGACCTACGAGGTCGAGGCCGATCCCGAGATGCCGCTCCTCTGGGCGATCCGCGACCACCTCAACCTCACCGGCACGAAGTACGGCTGCGGCATCGCGCAGTGCGGCGCCTGCACGGTCCATCTCGACGGCCAGCCGGTGCGCGCGTGCCAGACCCGGCTCGGCGATGTCGGCGCGGCGAAGATCACCACCATCGAAGGGATCTCGGGCCCGGTGGCCGAGGCGGTCCGCACCGCCTGGCGCAAGCTCGACGTCGTGCAGTGCGGCTACTGCCAGTCCGGCCAGATGATGTCGGCGATCGGCCTCCTGTCGGACAACAAGGCGCCGTCCGACGCCGACATCGACGCCGCCATGGACGGCAACGTCTGCCGCTGCGGCACCTACCAGCGCATCCGCGCGGCGATCCACGACGCCGCCCGCTCCCTCGCCTGACCGGGACGCCGCCATGCTGAACTCTCGCATCAAGACGCGCCAAGTCCCCCTCCGGGAAGACGCCGTCACGTCCCGCCGCACCTTCCTGCGCGGCTCCGCCACCGCGGCCGGCGCCCTGGTGATCGGGCTCACCCTCGACCTCAAGGGCGCGCGCGCCGCGGGCGGCCCCGACCTGTCGAAGGCGCCGGCCAAGCCCAACGCCTTCGTGCGAATCGCCGCCGACGACACCGTGACGGTGGTGATCAAGCACCTCGACATGGGCCAGGGCAACACGACGGGCCTCGCCACCATCGTGGCGGAAGAGCTCGACGCCGACTGGGGGCAGATGCGCGCGGTCTTCGCCCCGGCCGATGCCAGCCTCTACAACAACCTCGCCTTCGGCCCGATCCAGGGCACCGGCGGCTCGACCGCGGTGGCGAATTCCTGGATCCAGCTGCGCAAGGCGGGCGCCGCCGCCCGCGCCATGCTGGTCGCGGCCGCCAGCGCCGAGTGGAAGGTGCCGGCCGGCGAGATCACGATCGAGAAGGGCGTGATGCGCCACAAGAGCGGCAAGGAGGGCCGGTTCGGCGCCTTCGCCGCCAAGGCCGCCGTGCAGCCGATCCCCGAGAACCCGGCGCTGAAGGATCCCGCCGCCTTCCGGCTGATCGGCACCACGCTGAAGCGGCTCGATTCCGACGCCAAGACCGATGGCAGCGCAAAGTATGCCCTCGACGTGCGCCGGCCGGGCCAGCTCACGGCGCTGGTCGCCCGCGCGCCGCGCTTCGGCGCGACGCTGAAATCGGTCGACGACACCGCCGCCAAGGCGGTGCCGGGCGTGGTCCAGGTCGTGCGCATCCCGAGCGGCGTCGCGGTCGTGGCGCGCGACACCTGGTCGGCGATGAAGGGCCGCGAGGCCCTGACGCTGACCTGGGACGATGCCGGCGCCGAGCGGCAATCGACGGAATCGCAAGCTGCCGCCTACAAGGCCCTGGCCGACAAGCCCGGCCTCGTCGCCTCGCAGCGCGGCGACGCCGCCGGCGCGATCAAGGGCGCCGCGAAGGTGCTGGAGGCGGAATTCTCCTTCCCCTACCTGGCGCACGCCCCGATGGAGCCCCTCAACGCCACGATCGAGCGGGCGGGCGACGGCTCCTACGACATCTATGCCGGCTCGCAGTTCCAGACGATCGAGCAGGCGGTGGCGGCGGGCATCCTCGGCACCACCGCCGACAAGGTGCGCATCACGACGCTCTGGGCCGGCGGCTCGTTCGGCCGGCGCGCCACGGCGTCCGCCGACTACATCGCCGAGGCCGCCGCGATCCTGAAGGCCACCGGGGAAAAAGCCCCGATCCACCTCGTCTGGACCCGCGAGGACGACATCACCGGCGGCTATTACCGCCCGGCCGCCTATCACCGCATCCGCGCCGGGCTCGACGCCAAGGGGGCGATCACGGGGTGGGAGCACCGCATCGTCGGCAAGTCGATCATCATCGGCACGCCGCTCGAGGCGATGATGGTCAAGGACGGGGTCGACGCCACCACGGTCGAAGGCGCCTCCGACACCCCCTACGCCCTGCCCGCCTACCGGTTCGAGGTCCATAACGCCCGCGAGGGCGTGCCGGTCCTGTGGTGGCGCTCGGTCGGGCACTCGCACACCGCGCAGGCGATGGAGGTGTTCGTCGACGAGCTGGCGCACGCCGCGGGCCAGGATCCGGTCGCCTACCGGCTCGGCCTCCTCAAACAGGCGCCGCGGCTCTCCGCCGCGCTGACCCTGGCGGCCGAGAAGGCGGGCTGGAGCGCTCGCGACCAGAAGCCGGGACGGGGCTACGGCGTCGCCGCACACGAATCCTTCGGCTCCTACGTGGCGATGGTGGCCGACGTGACGGCCGAGGCCGGCAAGGTGAAGGTCAACCGCATCGTCGCGGCGGTCGATGTCGGCGTGGCGGTGAACCCGGACGTCATCCGGGCCCAGGTCGAGGGCGCGGTCGGCTTCGCCCTGTCGTCGGTCCTGCGCAACCGCATCACCTTCAAGGACGGCGAGGTGCAGGAGAAGAACTTCGACGCCTACGAGCCGACCCGGATGAGCGAGATGCCGAAGGTCGAGGTCCACATCGTGCCCTCGGCCGCCGCGCCCACCGGCATCGGCGAGCCCGGCGTCCCGGTGCTGGCCCCGGCGATCGCGAACGCGGTCTTCGCCGCCACCGGCCAGCGCCTGCGCTCGCTGCCGCTCGACGTCGCGGGCCTCCGCGGCGTGTGATCGCGCACCACACGTTTAACCCCTGCCCTATATGGTGGGCATGACTTCCAGTTTTGGACCCGAGACGACTTCAGGGTGCGGCGCGAGCCGCACCCTTTTTTCATCCGCGCCGGACTTTGCCGAGACGGCCGCGCGGGTGCGCGCCTGCCGGCTGTGCCGCGAGGCGCCGCGCCACGGCCCGCCGCTTCCGGTCGAGCCCCGTCCGATCGTGCAGGGCACGGCGCGCGCCCGGATCTGCATCGCCAGCCAGGCCCCGGGCAACCGGGCGTTCCAGAGCGGCATCCCGTTCCAGGACCCTTCCGGCAAGCGCCTGCGCGAGTGGCTCGGCCTCGACGAGCCGGCTTTCTACGATCCCGACCTGATCGCGATCGTCCCGATGGGCGCCTGCTTTCCCGGCCACGATTCCAAGGGCGGAGACCTGCCGCCGCGGCGCGAATGCGCCGAGATCTGGCGCGCGCCGCTGCTCGCCGGCCTGCCGAACCTCGAACTGGTGCTGCTGATCGGCCAGTACGCACAGGCCTGGCATCTCGGCCGCCGGCCCGGCGGCCTCACCGAGACGGTCGCGGGCTGGCGCGAGATCTTTTCCGAGTCTCGACGCCCGCGCCTGCTGCCCCTGCCCCACCCGTCCTGGCGCAACACCCCGTGGCTGAAGAAGCACCCGTGGTTCGAGGCCGAGCTGCTGCCGGTGCTGCGGGCGGAGGTGGCGCGGCTCGCCGGCCGGGGTTGATTCCGGCCCGGACCCGTGATGGGTGCGCACGTTTGTCCCTTGCGTGACGGAGGTCCCGTGCCCGAGCCCATCAGCCCCCGCGACCGCCTGATCGTCGCCCTCGACATGGCCAGCACCGACGAGGCCGAGCGGCTGATCGCGCGGATCGGCGACGCGGCGAGCTTCTACAAGATCGGCTACCGCCTCGGCTATGCCGGCGGCCTCGCGCTGGCCGAGCGGCTGGTCCGGGACGGGCACAAGGTCTTCCTCGACCTCAAGCTGCACGACATCGGCAACACCGTCGAGGAGGGCGTGCAGTCGCTGGCCGGGATCGGCGCCACCTTCCTCACCGTCCACGCCTATCCGCAGACCATGCGGGCGGCCGCCGCCGGGCGCGACAAGGCGGGGACCGGCCTGAAGATCCTCGGCGTGACGGTGCTCACCTCCTACGACGACGCGGATGCCCGCGAGGCCGGCTACGCCTCGAGCGTCGCCGATCTCGTCGCCGCCCGGGCGGCGGCGGCCGGCGCGATCGGCATCGACGGCATCGTCTGCTCGGCGGCGGAAGCGCCGCAGGTCCGGGCGATCCTCGGGCCCGACCGGCTGATCGTCACCCCGGGCATCCGGCCGGCCGGGGCCGAGATCGGCGACCAGAAGCGGGTCGTGACCCCGGCCGAGGCGATGCGGGCCGGCGTCGACCACGTCGTGGTCGGACGGCCCATCACCGGAGCCGCCGACCCCCGCGACGTCGCCCGCCGCATCGTCGACGAGATGGCGGCGGCGCTCTGAGCAGACTTGCGTTGGCAAGCCAACGCTTCGCTCGCTCAGGTTCTTGTTTCGCCGTAGATTTTATCGAAAAACCGGCTGCCACTTTTGCGAAATCTGCTTAGAGTACAAGCAACGACAAGGGAGGAACCGCATGGCGAAGGGATACTGGGTCGGCCGAGTCGACGTCTCGAACCCCGAGGCCTATAAGAACTACGTCGCGGCCAACGGCGCCGCCTTCGCCAAGTTCGGCGGGCGCTTCCTCGTCCGCGGCGGCGCCTTCGAGGCGGTGAGCGGCACGAGCCGGGCCCGCAACGTGGTCATCGAGTTCCCGAGCCACGACCAGGCGCTCGCCTGCTGGAACTCGCCGGAGTACCAGGCCGCCCGCGCCAAGCAGGAGGGCGGCGCCGAGATCGACCTGATCGTGATCGAGGGCTACGACGGCCCGCAGCCGGGCGCCGCGTGACCCGAGGGCCGTGACATGGGGCGTCCCGCCTCCGGGACGCCTTGACCGTCGGGGACGGCGCGCCACCTCGCGATGGTCCGCGCGAGGCGGCGGACGGATACCCCTACCCCACCCGACACGCGAGGCGCCGCGCCGGCCATGACGGAAACCGGGACATCGGGCTGGCGCAGGGTCCTGCGCCTCCTCCTCACAGCGGTGCCGCCCCTCGTCGGGATCGTGCTGATCGGGCAGGCCGTGGTGGCCTCGATCGGCGGCGACATCCGCCGCTGGGAATTCGTCCTCGGGGCCGTGTGCCTCTGCCTGACCTTCGCCGGGCGGCTGGTGCCGGAAGAATAGGCGCGAAAACAGAAAAGCCGCCCTCGCGGGCGGCTTTCCAGAATTTCGCCAGGGTCTCGGTTCCTGTCGTCGCGCGATCAGCGCGAGTAGAACTCGATGACCAGGTTCGGCTCCATCTGCACCGGGTACGGGACCTCGGACAGGGTCGGCACGCGGGTCATGCGCGCGGTCATCTTGCCGTGGTCGACCTCGATGTAGTCGGGAACGTCGCGCTCGGCGAGCTGGCTCGCCACGAGGACGATCTCGAGCTGCTTGGACGACTCCTTGATCTCGATCACGTCGTCCGGCTTCACGAGGTAGCTCGGGATGTTGACGCGGACGCCGTTCACCCGGATGTGGCCGTGGTTCACGAACTGGCGGGCAGCGAACGGGGTCGCCACGAACTTGGAGCGGTAGACCACCGCGTCGAGGCGGCGCTCGAGCAGTCCGACCAGGTTCTCGCCCGAGTCGCCGCGCAGGCGGATCGCCTCGGCGTAGTAGCGGCGGAACTGCTTCTCGGTGATGTTGCCGTAGTAGCCCTTGAGCTTCTGCTTGGCACGCAGCTGCGTGCCGAAGTCGGACATCTTGCCCTTGCGGCGCTGGCCGTGCTGGCCCGGGCCGTACTCGCGGCGGTTCACGGGGCTCTTCGGGCGGCCCCAGATGTTCTGGCCCATGCGGCGATCGAGCTTGTGCTTCGCCTGAACGCGTTTCGACATCGCGTATCCTCTTAGATCTGCATCACGTTAAGAGAGGAACGCGCCCTCCTCCCCCCGGAACCGGGGCGACAGAGCGGCCGTGACGAGCCGCTCGCGGGTGCGCAAAATGCCGCGGGGCCCCAAACCGGAGCCCCGCGAACGAGGGGCTCTTAGGCGACGAAGCGTCCGGGGTCAACCCTCGGGGGTCTCTGTCATTCCCCGGGGCGCGGCCGAAACCGCACCTCGCTCTCATGGGCGCGGCCGGAACCGCGCTTCGGCCTCGCCGTCGCGCACGCCCAGGATCGAGACGTGGTCGCCCGGCAGCGCCACGAAGTCGGCGCCCGCGATCCGGGCGAGGCGCGCGCCGTACTTTTCCGGGATTACCGGGTCGGCGTCGCCGTGGACGATCAGGACCGGGACGGCGACCGCCGCGATCGCCCGGTCGGAGCGCCAAGTATCGGCGAGCAGGTGCGCCGGCAGGAGGCGGAAATGGTGCCGGGCCATCGCGGTCATCGAGTCGAACGGCGCCTCGAGGTATAGGCCGAGCACGCCCGCCGCCCCGGCCCGGGCCGCGACCGCCACCGCGACCGCCGCGCCGAGGGAGTGGCCGTGCAGCAGGACCGGCGCCCCGGGCGCGCGCCGTCGCGCCTCGGCCAGCGCCGCGAGGCCGTCGGCGATCAGGCCGGCCTCGCTCGGGCGCCCGGTCGAGCCCGGATAGCCGCGATAGGCCGGCGCCATCACGCCCCAGCCGTGGCGGCGCCAGGGTCCGGCCATGAAGCGCTCGGCGTGCCATTCCGGCAGCGAGGCGTTGCCGTGGAAGGTGACCACGACGCCCGCGCCCGGCGAAGGGGCCAGCCACAGGGCGCGCAGGCGCTCGCCATCGGGCGTCGCGATCGCGACCGTCCCGGCTTCCGGCGGCAGGCGCGCCCCGGTCACCGGCACCGGGCCGCCCTGGCCCGGATAGAGCAGGCTACGCTGGAACCACCAGAACGCCGCCACCACGGCGCCGTAGAGGGCCAGCAGCGCGAGGGCGAGGCCGCCCGCGACCCATACCGCCTGCCGCAGGCTCACCCGCTTCGTCTCACTGCAGCACGAGCGGCATCGCCTCGAGGGCGACGTCGGCGATGCCGCGCTCGCCGAGAGCCGCCCGCAGGGCCGGGGTCAGCCGGGCGCCGCTGGTGAAGGTGGCGAGGATCGGCCCCGGGATCTCGTCGCGGCTCGGCTGGCCGAGGAGCTGCACCATGCGCCGGGCCACCGCCGGGGCGGGGTCGATCCAGGTCACCGGCCAGGGGGCGATGCGCGCGTAGCGGGCGAGCAGCAGCGGGTAATGCGTGCAGCCCAGCACCACCACGTCGGTCCGCCCCGCCGGCGTCTCGACGAAGCAGGGGGCGATCTCGGCGAGCACGTCCTCGTCGGCGACCGGAAGGCCCGACAGCTCCGCCTCCGCGAGGGCGGCGAGCCCGGTCGCGCCGACGAGCGTCACCGCGCAGGCCCCCGCATAGGTCTCGATCAGGTCGCGGGTGTATTCCCGCCTCACCGTCCCGGGGGTCGCCAGCACGCTGACGAGGCCCGACCGGGTCGCGGTCGCGGCGGGCTTGATCGCCGGCACGGTGCCGACGAACGGCACGGCGAACCGCCCGCGCAGGGCCGGCAGCACCAGGGTGGTCATGGTGTTGCAGGCGATCACCACGAGGTCCGGCGCGTGGAGCGCGATCAGCCGTTCCATCACGGCGAGCACGCGGGACAGGACCACGTCCTCGGGCAGGGCGCCGTACGGGAAGGCGGCGTCGTCGGCGGCGTAGACGAGCTTCGCGTCGGGCCGGGCGCGGCGCACCTCGGCCAGCACCGTGAGGCCGCCGAGGCCGGAATCGAAGACGAGGACCACCGGCGCGCGGGTGAAGGGCGCCAGGGGCGCCGCAGCCGTGCCGGCCATCAGATCGAACCGCATGGGGGTGTGACCGAGAGGCAGATGAGAGGTTGCCGGCGAGAGTCCGGCGCGATCGTTAAGGCTTGGTCACTGCGGCGGCAAAAAGGCCCCGCTTCTCCCGTAGCCCACAAGCTGCGCGGTAACGCCGCGCCGGAGAAACGAGTTCCCCGGTTCCGCGTTGAGGGTGGGCAATCCGTCTACGCATGAGGGAAGATCCGATGGCAGCGACCGCGACCGCGCAGGCCCGAGAGGAAGTCCCCGTTGCGCGTCCCGCGTTCCCCCCACCCCCCGCCACCGCCCGGCCGATCGACCGCGACGCCTGGATCGCGGCGTTCCGCCACGTCCGCGACGAGACCGAGCGCCGCGCCGCGCCGCTCTCGCCGGAGGACCAGCAGGTCCAGTCGATGGCGGATGCGAGCCCGACTAAGTGGCACCGCGCGCACACGACCTGGTTCTTCGAGCAGTTCCTGCTCCAGCCGATGGTGACGGGCTACACGGCCTTCGACGAGCGCTTCTTCTTCCTGTTCAACTCGTACTACGTGCAGGCGGGCCCGCGCGCGCCGCGGATCAGCCGCGGCCTCGTCACCCGGCCGACCTGCGACGAGGTCGCGGCCTACCGCGCCCATATCGACCGCGCCGTCGCGGCCCTGATCGCCGAGGCGCCGGCCGACAAGCTCGCCGAGATCGTCGCCACCCTGGAGATCGGCCTGCACCACGAGCAGCAGCACCAGGAGCTGTTGCTCACCGACATCCTGCACGCCTTCGCGCAGAACCCCCTCCTGCCGGCCTACGACGAATCCTGGCGCTGGCCGGCCCTGTCGCAGCGCCCCGGCACGGTGGCGCTCGACGGCGGCGTGACGCAGATGGGGCATGCGGGCGAGGGCTTCCACTTCGACAACGAGGAGCCGCGCCACGACGTGCTGCTGCGGCCGGTCGGGCTGTCGCGCGCCCTCGTCACCAACGGCGAGTGGCTCGAATTCATGCAGGACGGCGGCTACGCCAAGGCCGAGCTGTGGCTCTCCGACGGATTCGTCGCCGCGCAGAGCGAAGGCTGGGAGGCGCCGGGCTACTGGCGCCAGCGCGACGGCGTGTGGTCGAGCATGACGCTCGCCGGGCTGAAGCCCGTCGATCCGGCCCTGCCGGTGACCCATGTCAGCTACTACGAGGCCGACGCCTTCGCCCGCTGGGCCGGGCGCGACCTGCCGACGGAGGCCGAGTGGGAGGCCGCCAGCGGCTCGCTCGACGCCGCCTTCGGCCATGTCTGGCAATGGACCCGCAGCGCCTATTCCGCCTACCCGGGCTACCGGCCGCTGCCGGGTGCGCTCGGCGAGTACAACGGCAAGTTCATGGTCAGCCAGTTCGTGCTGCGCGGGGCCTCGGTGGCGACGCCGGAAGGCCACAGCCGGCCGACCTACCGCAACTTCTTCTATCCCCACCAGCGCTGGCAGTTCACCGGCCTGCGTCTATCTCACTACGGCGCGTGAGGCACGGCCGGAGCGACCTCGATCTGGATCTGCCTCGACACGGGCCTTCCCCGGGAGGCCCGCCCGACCTTCGGAGTTTGACGCCCGTGAACGCCCCGCTTCCCCACCTCGCGCCGAGCGCCTCCCTCGACGACACCGCCGACAAGGGCTTCCTGCGGGATGTGCTCGCGGGCCTCGGCGCCCCGCACAAGCACCTCTCGGCGAAGTACTTCTACGACCGGCGCGGCTCGGAGCTGTTCGAGGCGATCACCCGCCTGCCGGAATACTACCCGACCCGCACCGAGCTCGCGATCCTCGACCGGTACGGTCCCGAGATCGCCGCCGGCCTTCCGCCCGGCGCGGCGCTGGTCGAGTTCGGCAGCGGCTCCACCACCAAGGTGCGCCGGCTGCTGCCCCATCTCGGCGACCTCTCCGCCTACGTGCCGGTCGACGTCTCGGAGGAGTTCCTGCGCAGCGAGGCGGAGGAGCTTTGCCGCGACTTCCCGCGCCTGCGCGTCGAGCCGGTGGCGGCGGACTTCACCAAGCCGTTCCCCCTGCCCGACGACCTCGCCGAGGCGCCGAAGGCCGGCTTCTTCCCGGGCTCGACGATCGGCAACTTCGAGCCCGACGCGGCGGCGGGCCTGCTCGGCAGCTTCGCCCGCACGCTCGGAGCCGGCGCGACGCTCATTGTCGGCATCGACCTCGTCAAGGAGAAGGCGGTGCTGGACGCCGCCTACGACGACGAGGCCCAGGTCACGGCGGCCTTCAACCTCAACCTCCTCACCCGCATCAACCGCGAGCTCGGGGCGGATTTCGACCTCGACGCCTTCGCGCACCACGCCTTCTTCGACGAGAACCTGGGGCGGATCGAGATGCACCTGGTGAGCCGGCGCAGCCAGCTCGTCACGGTGGCGGGGGTGCCGTTCCACTTCGCCTCCGGCGAGACGATCCACACCGAGAACAGCTACAAGTACACGGTGCCGGGCTTCCGGGCGCTCGCCCGCCGGGCCGGCTGGGAGCACACCCGGGTCTGGACCGACGAGGACGGCCTGTTCTCGGTCCACGCGCTGACCGCCTCCACCATCCGGCGGCACTGAGCGCGCGATGGGCGGGTCCGGCCGCGACCTCGACGGCGCGCGGTCGGCCGCGGTCGACGCCTTCCTGGAGACGGCCCGGCAGGTCGCCGCGCCGGCCGGCGACGCGCCACGGCTGGTCTTCGCCCTCGACGCGACGATGAGCCGGCAGCCGACCTGGGACCTCGCCTGCGCGGTCCAGGCCGGGATGTTCGAGGCCACCGCCCGGCTCGGCGGGCTCGCGGTGCAGCTCGTCTACTTCCGCGGGCTCTCCGAGTGCCGGGCCTCGCGCTTCGTCGCGGATGCGCGGGCGCTCACCGGGCTGATGCAGGGCGTGACCTGCCAGGGCGGACACACCCAGATCGGCCGGGTGCTGCGCCACGCCCGCAACCTCGCCGGCCGCGAGCCGGTCAAGGCGCTGGTGCTGGTCGGCGACGCGGTCGAGGAGGCGCCCGACGACCTCTGCGCCGTGGCCGGCGAGCTCGGGCTGCTCGGGCTGCCGGCCTTCTGCTTCCACGAAGGACCGGACCCCGATGCCGCCGCGGTGTTTGCCGAGATCGCGCGCCTGAGCGGCGGGGCCTTCGCCCGGTTCGACGCCGGCGCGCCCGATGTCCTCGCCGCGCTGCTGCGCGCCGCAGCCATCTTCGCCACCCGGGGACTCGACGGATTGCGCCTCGCCGCGCAAGAGGATGCGGCGGCGCGCCGGCTCCTCGCCGGGATGACCGGCGGGTAGGACGGTTCTTCCATGAATCTCGAGACGAAGGTGACGTTGACCGAATGATCGCCCTCGGCCTCGGTGTCCTGGTCCTCGTCGGTCTGTGGTGGCTCGGCCGCCACTACGCGACGGCGAACCCCTCGACGATCGCGCGGGTGATCCGCCAGGCCGGCGGCTGGCTGGCCCTCGCGGCGGCGGCTCTCCTGTTCCTGCGCGGGCGCTTCGACATGGCGGGCGCCCTCGGCCTCGGCGGGGCCTGGCTCCTCGGCTGGCGCCAGGGCGCGGCCCTGCCCTTCGGCCTCGGCAGGATGGGCTTGGGCCGGATGGGCCTGGGCCGGTTCGGTGCCGCCCCCCCGCGGGCGGACGCGGTCTCGCGGGTGCGTTCGGCCATGCTGGAGATGGAGCTCGACCACGCCAGCGGGGCGATGCGCGGCACGGTTCTGGCCGGCACCCTGGCCGGCCAGGCCCTCGACGGGCTGGCGCAGCCGCGCCTCGTCGCGCTGCTCTCCGAGTGCCGCGCGAGCGACCCGGAGGGCGCCCGGCTGCTAGAGGCTTATCTGGATCGCCGGTTTGCCGGATGGCGCGTAGACGCTCAGGCTGACCGAGACCCGCGGCCGGGCGGTCCGGCGCAGCCAGGGCCGATGTCGGAGGAGGAGGCCTATCAGATCCTGGGGCTTCAGCGCGGGGCGCCCCTCGAGGACGTGCGCCGGGCGCACCGGACCTTGATGAAGCGGCTTCACCCGGACCAGGGCGGGTCCGACTACCTGGCGGCCCGCGTCAACGCGGCCAAGGACTTTCTGCTCAACCGACATCGCTGATGCTCCACGCGCGTGTCGACGAAGCCGCGGCAGGAACGCGCCGCGGCGGGGATGTTGTTCGCAGTCTCGACGAGTCCAGCGCGGGATCCCCTCCTTAGGCGATGCCGGGCTTGCCCGGTATCGCTGCAAGGAGAGGGGTAGGGGTGAGGGTGCCACGGTCCTGAGTCAGGCTCCGACCAGTCCGTTACCAGCACGACGCTCGGCGCTTGACACGGTAGCGTGTCACCCTCACGCGGGATCTTCGATCCCCCGGCCCCTCTCCCAAACGGGAGAGGGGGACCCGCGTCCTTTCCTGTTTCGTCTCGGCCCTTCCGGAGAGAAGGGAATCCCCGTCCTAGCTCCGGGTCGCGAAGCAGGTGAAGCCGTTGCGCTTGAGCGCCTTGCAGGCGTCCTGCGCGGCCTCCGCCTCCGAGAAGCCGGAGAACCGGGCGCGGAACAGCGTGGTGCCGCCATGGGTCACCCGCTCGGTGAAGGGCGCGGCCTTGCCGAGCGCGCCGCCGCTGCGCTGGCGCGCCTCGGCGAGCATCGACTTGGCCTTGCCCTCGTCGTCCATGGCGCCGAGCTGGATCACCCAGGGCGAGACCGTGACGGGCTTGGCCGCGGGTGCGACGGCCTCGCGCGGGGCGGGCGCGGGCGCGCGGGCCTCGCCCGGCTCGGCGGTCGGCAGGCGCGAGGCGTACTTGCCGCCGGGCGCCGGGAAGGCGGGCGCGGCCGAGGGGGCGTAGGCCTGGGCGCTCGCCGGCACGGCGCCGGGGGCGCCGGCGCGCCACTTCGGGGTCGCGCCGCCGCGCGGGGCGATGTCGAGGGGCTGGCCGGTGGAGTTCGTGGTCTCGACCGCGTCGTCCTCGTCGGCCGACGCCACGAGGGTACGGGTCGCGGCGGGCCGCTCGGCGACGACCGCGGGGCGGGGCCGCTCGGCCACCTCGATCACCGGCGCCGAGGTGCGGGCACCCGCATAGGCCACCGGCAGGTTGGCCTGGACGAGCTTCGCCATGATGTTGTCGCGGCTGGCGCCAGACTTGCCGCCGAGCACCACCGCCACGATGTGGCGGTCGCTCGTGCGGGCCGAGGTCATCAGGTTGAAGCCCGAATCGCGGGTGTAGCCGGTCTTGATGCCGTCCACGCCCTCGATGCGGCCGAGCAGGTGGTTGTGGTTGCCGATCACCCGGCCCTTGAAGGCGAAGGAGCGGGTCTGGAAGTAGCGGTAGTATTTCGGGAACCGGTCCTGGATCGCCCGCGCCAGGATCGTCAGGTCGCGCGCGGTGGTGATCTGGTCGGAGTCGGGCAGGCCGGAGGCGTTGGCGTAGTGCGTGCGGCTCATGCCGAGCGAATGCGCCTTGCGGGTCATCATCTCGGCGAAGGCGGGCTCGGAGCCCGCGATGTTCTCGCCGATGGCGCAGGCGATGTCGTTGGCAGACTTCGTCACCAGCGCCTTGATGGCCTCTTCGACCGTCACGGTCGAGCCCGGGCGCACGCCGAGCTTGGAGGGCGGCATCCGGGCGGCGTTGGCCGAGACCGTCAGCGGCGTGTCGAGGTCCATCTTGCCGCGCTCGAGCTGCTCGAACAGCAGGTAGAGCGTCATCACCTTGGTGATCGAGGCCGGATGGCGCAGGGCATCCTCGTTGACCGCGTGCATCACGCGGCCGGTCTTGGCATCCACCACCATGGCGGCGTAGGGCGGATTGTAGCCCCCTCCCCCGCCGTGGTGGGCCCGCCGACGCGCCTCGGCGGGCGAGGCGGTGAGGGCCGTCAGCACCGCCGCGGCGGCGAGCACGGCCGGCAGCGCGGGTCCAGATTGGCCGTGAACGCAACGCATCACGCACATACCCCGTTCGATTGCAGAGGGCGCCCGCGCCCCTGAGGGCGGCACCCTGGACCGACGGCGCCCTGCGAGACGGCGTGGCGCGGCGGCATCACTGTCAATCAGGCTAGGGAGGCGCGGTTACGCCCCGGTTAATTCGACTCGAATTGTCTCGATTGTGCGACGCACAACGACCCTTGACGAATTTTGTGCGGTGCACATATTGCGGTCGGCGGGGCGCGACGCGCGGGCGTCCCCGTCGAGCCCGACCGCCGCGCGAGAGGGGGCACCCGTCCGGGTGCCACGCGACACCATGAACCAGCAGTATATGGGCCAGCAGGCCGAGGCCGCCCAGAAGCTCGGCAAGGACGGCATGGACGCGATGCTGCGCAGCTTCGGCTCGCTGTCGAAGGCCAGCCAGGCGATCGCCGTCGAGGCGACCGACTTCGCCAAGCAGTCCTTCGAGCTCGGCACCGCCACCATGGAGAAGCTCGCCGGCGTCCGCTCGCTCGACAAGGCGCTCGAGATCCAGACCGAGTACATGAAGACCTCGTACGAGCGTCTCGTGGCCCAGTCCACCAAGATGACCGAGCTGTACCAGAACCTCGCCAAGGAGATGGCGAAGCCGTTCGAGGGAATGGTCGCCAAGGCCCAGGACCAGGCCTCGAAGGCCCAGGACCGCGCCTTCGCGGTGGCCAAGGACGGCTTCAACAAGATCGAGGACGAGGCCAAGCAGGCCGCGTAAGCAGGCCGCACATCCCGCGAGGCGCCGGCCGGACGGCCGCCCCCGCGCGGGATCGCCGAGAGACCGTCGAGAGACCGCGACCGGCACAGGCCCCCGTGCCGGTCGCGCGCGTTTCATGACCGTCGCACGACCCCCGTGCGACCCCTGCACGACAAGAGCGCGCAGCCGACTGGCGAAGCGCCGACTCGGCCTATAGATTAGGCTCGGCACCGGCAGCCGACATGATAGGCTGCCAGCCGGCAGGTCGTCCGCGGCCCTCGTCTCGCGGGGGCCGGCGCGTCCTGGCGCGGTCGCCAGAGCGAGGTCGGTACGATTCAGATGGCTCAGGTCCCGAGGCAGGGAGAACCCTCCACCAGGCCGGTCGCGGCCAACCCCCGGGCTCCCGGCAACGGCGACGGGCGATCGGGCACCGCCGTGATCACGCGGACGAAGCCGCGCACCAAGCGGCCCAACCTCTACCGCGTGCTCCTCCTCAACGACGACTACACCCCGATGGAATTCGTGGTCCACGTGGTCGAGCGCTTCTTCAACAAGTCGCGCGAGGACGCGACCCGCATCATGCTGCACGTCCACCAGAACGGCGTCGGCGAGTGCGGCATCTTCACCTACGAGGTCGCCGAGACCAAGGTGACGCAGGTCATGGACTTTGCGCGCAAGCATCAACATCCTCTGCAATGCGTCATGGAAAAGAAGTAGGCGCCAGCCGAGACGGACACAGACCGAGACGGATACTCATCAAGACAGGCACCAGCAAAGAGGCCCGCTTTGCCCAGCTTCTCACGCAGCCTTGAACAAGCTCTTCACCGCGCCCTGGCGCTGGCGGGCGAGCGCCGACACGAATACGCCACGCTCGAGCACCTCCTGCTCGCCCTGGTCGACGACCAGGACGCGGCCGCGGTCATGCGGGCCTGCAACGTCGACGTCGATCTCCTGAAGCGCAACCTCGTCGAGTACATCGACACCGAGCTTGCCAACCTCACGGGCGACGGGCGCCAGGACGCGAAGCCGACGGCGGGCTTCCAGCGGGTGATCCAGCGCGCGGTGATCCACGTGCAGTCCTCGGGCCGCGAGGAGGTCACCGGCGCCAACGTGCTGGTGGCGATCTTCGCCGAGCGCGAGAGCCACGCCGCCTACTTCCTGCAAGAGCAGGACATGACCCGCTACGACGCGGTCAACTACATCAGCCACGGCATCGCCAAGCGCCCCGGCCTGTCCGAGGGCAAGCCGGTGCGCGGCGCCGACGAGGAGGGTCAGACGGAACGTCCGAGCGGGGCCGAGGACGAGCGCGGCGGCCAGAAGAAGAAGGGCGACGCCCTCGACGCCTACTGCGTCAACCTCAACAAGAAGGCCCGCGAGGGCAAGATCGACCCGCTGATCGGCCGCGAGACCGAGGTCCAGCGCACGATCCAGATCCTCTGCCGCCGGCAGAAGAACAACCCGCTGCTCGTCGGCGATCCCGGCGTCGGCAAGACCGCGATCGCCGAGGGCCTGGCCCGCAAGATCATCCAGCACGAGGTGCCGGAGGTCCTGGCCGACGCCACCGTGTTCTCCCTCGACATGGGCACGCTGCTCGCCGGCACCCGCTACCGCGGCGACTTCGAGGAGCGCCTCAAGCAGGTGATGAAGGAGATCGAGGCGCACCCGAACGCCGTCCTGTTCATCGACGAGATCCACACGGTGATCGGCGCCGGTGCGACCTCGGGCGGCGCGATGGACGCCTCGAACCTCCTGAAGCCCGCGCTCGCCTCCGGGGCCCTGCGCTGCATCGGCTCGACCACCTACAAGGAGTACCGCCAGTACTTCGAGAAGGACCGGGCGCTCGTGCGCCGCTTCCAGAAGATCGACGTCAACGAGCCGTCGATCCCGGACGCGATCGAGATCCTGAAGGGCCTGCGCCCGTCCTTCGAGGAGTTCCACAAGCTCAAGTACACGACCGAGGCCGTGAAGGCGGCGGTCGAGCTGTCGGCGCGCTACATCAACGACCGCAAGCTGCCGGACAAGGCGATCGACGTGATCGACGAGACCGGCGCCTCGCAGATGCTGGTGCCCGAAGGCCGCCGCAAGCGCACGATCGGCGTGAAGGAGATCGAGGCGACCATCGCCACGATGGCCCGCATTCCCCCGAAGACCGTCTCGAAGGACGACGCGGAGGTGCTCGCCCACCTCACCGACAACCTGAAGCGGGTGGTCTACGGCCAGGACGCGGCCATCGACGCGCTGACCGCCTCGATCAAGCTCGCCCGCGCCGGCCTGCGCGATCCCGACAAGCCGATCGGCGCCTACCTGTTCGCCGGCCCGACAGGCGTCGGCAAGACGGAAGCCGCCAAGCAGCTCGCCTCGAGCCTCGGCGTCGAGATGCTGCGCTTCGACATGTCGGAATACATGGAGCGGCACACCGTCTCGCGGCTGATCGGCGCCCCTCCGGGCTATGTCGGCTTCGACCAGGGCGGCCTGCTCACCGACGGCATCGACCAGCATCCGCACTGCGTGCTGCTGCTCGACGAGATCGAGAAGGCCCACCCGGACCTGTTCAACATCCTGTTGCAGGTGATGGACCACGGCAAGCTCACCGACCATAACGGCAAGCAGGTCGACTTCCGCAACGTCATCATCATCATGACGACGAATGCGGGCGCGGCCGACCTCGCCAAGGCGGCGTTCGGCTTCACGCAGAACAAGCGCACCGGAGACGACCAGGAGGCGATCAACCGCCTGTTCGCCCCGGAATTCCGCAACCGCCTCGACGCGACCGTGTCGTTCGGCCATCTGCCGAAGCAGGTGGTGGCCAAGGTCGTCGACAAGTTCGTGCTCCAGCTCGAGGCGCAGCTCGCAGACCGCAACGTCACGATCGAGCTCTCCGACGAGGCGCGGGACTGGCTGGTCGAGAACGGCTACGACGAGGCCATGGGCGCCCGCCCGATGGCCCGCCTGATCCAGTCGACCATCAAGACCCCGCTCGCCGACGAGGTGCTGTTCGGCAAGCTCAAGGACGGCGGCGCCGTCCGGGTGATCGTGAAGCGGCCCGACGGCGAGAAGCCGAGCCTCGGCTTCGTCTTCCCGGCCGGCCCGGTGATGCCGCGTCCCGAGAAGGACGTGACGAACGCGACGAAGAAGGCCGACAAGGGCGGCCCGGCCAAGAAGCCGCGGCGCCCCCGCGCGGCCTCGAAGAAGCCGAAGGACGGCGGCTCGGGCGACGGCGGCGGCGGCATCCGCACGGTGCCGAAAGTGCCGCTGGTCCGGGCCTGACCGGTACGGGAAGACATGGCCGGGATCGGGGACGGCCCCCTCGATCCCGGCCCGCCTCCCGTGTATGAGGCACAACCAGAGACGCACGCATCCCGGCGGGGCCCTCCCCGCCGGGATGTTCGTTTGAGGCCCTGGCCGCGTCCCGCGCGGGTTCGCAGGGCGAATGGATCCGCGGGCTCCGCGCCCGCGCAAGGAAACGTGAGACGGTTCCCATGAGCGGAGATCTCAACGAGGGCCCCCTCGCCCCGGCCGCGACGGTGACCCCGCCCTCCCCGAAGGTGACGCGACGCGAACGCCGCCGCCAGCGCCGCCGCCGGCGCAAGATCGGCGAGGAGATCCTGGGCTGGATCCTGGTGCCGGTGATCGTGCTGTGCTGCTACTGGGCGATCAACGCGGGCTTCACCTTCTTCGGTACCACGCCGAGCGCGGTGTTCGATCAGCTCAAGCAGGTGAAGACGGCGCTGGAGAAGCGCGAGTCGCGCTAGAGCATTTTCCGACGAAGTGGAAACCGATTCGTCGCAGAAAATGCACCAAAACAAAGACTTAGAGAGCTTCGCGATTGCAACGCGATCGTGAAGTGCTCCAGAGCATCGTCCAACGAAGTGGATGCCAGCTCGCCGCAGAAAATGCGGAGAATTCAAAGACCGACGGAACGTCACGATTGCTAGGCGATCGCGACGTTCCCTAGAGCCGCGCGCGATCGCGCCGCGGCCGGGGGCCGATCTCGACCTTCGCGTTTACGGCGAAGAGGCGCCGGCCGGCGGCGTCAGCCCAGGCCCGCCAGCACCTCGGCCCGAAGCGCCTCGGGCACCGCGATCAGCTCGCCGTGGATCGGCTCGCGCCGGTTGTAGACGGGCGCGCGGCCGTCGAGGCCGACCACCGTGCCGCCGGCCTCGCGCAGGATCAGGTCGGCGCCGGCGAGGTCCCAGTCGCGGGCGTCCGACGAGACCAGGCCGACATCGACCAGCCCCTCGGCCACCCGCACCAGCCGCAGGGCGAGCGAGGGGATGCGGGGCAGGCGCACGAGCTCGCCCGGCGTGCCGCCGAGGCCGAGCCGGCGCTCGATCCGGTCGGCCATCGGCTTGGGGCCGGTGACCCGGGCGCCCGCCGCCGTGGCGTGGGCCGAGACCCGGATCGGCACGCCGTCCTTCGTCGCCCCCTGCCCGGCCACCGCCTCGTAGAGGGTCGCGGTCACCGGCACGGCGACGTGGCCGAGGATCGGCTCGCCCCGGGCGAGGAGCGCCACGGCGATCGACCAGTCGGGATCGCCCGACAGGAAGGCGCGGGTGCCGTCGATCGGGTCGACGATCCAGACGAGGTCGTGGGCGAGGCGTACCGGATCGTCCCGGGTCTCCTCCGAGAGCCAGGCGGCACGGGGCAGGAGCTCGCTCAGGCGCACCTTCAGGAAGGCGTCCACGGTGACGTCGGCTTCCGTGACCGGCGAGCCGCCGGACTTGTTCCAGACCCGGGCGGTGGTGCGCTCGCCCTGGCGGAAGAACGGTAGCGCCAGGAGCGCGGCCTCGCGGATGATCGCCCGGACCTTCGGCAGGAAGTCCTCGGGCACGAGCCCCTCGGGCAGGATCGCGCGCACGTCGTCGGGGAGAGGCATGGTCGGCCGCGAAGGTTCGAGGGGGAGCGCCCGGCTTCCCCCGCGATGCGTGGGGCGGACGTCGGTCCCTCCGTTGTAGGCCCCGCCATCGGACGCCACAAGGACGACGCCGCCCGCCACCGGGTGCGGGGAAGCCGCACCGTCGTTTCGTGCGCGCGCGAGCATCGCTCGACCTTGTGCAAGGCGTGAACGATAAATGAATCCCGTCCGGACAAGGATCTATTGAGCATTCGACGCATCCGGCTCGCGACAACCATCGCTTAACGCTGCCTTTTAAGGCGTTCTGAGCCGGCGGGGGTGCAATCTCCTCTCAACGGCGGACGACACAACAGAGGTCGCCGCCTCACGCGGACAGGGCGTCGAGCAGAACCATGGTCACCAGATTCCCCTCTTCGAACCGTCGCTCCTCCGGCAGCCAGGCCGTCCGCCGCGACGTCGAGCTCCCGGTCATCCACCGCGGCCCGGTCCAGGCCGAGGCCTCGGCCCTCCCGATCGTCGGCGGCGTGCCCGGCGGCTCGGTCGCCGGCAGCCTCGCCCTGTGCCTCGACGGGGATGCCAGCGACGCCGCCGGCGAGGACCGCTTCGCCGTCATGCTGCTCGACCGCGACGGCGACCCGGTGATGCGGCTCGGCCTCTACGGCGACGACGAGGTGGTGGCGGTGTGGCGGCGCCTCGGCGCCGAGACCGGCCTGCCGATGGTGGTGATCCAGGAGGACGGCGCCGTCTCGAGCATGGGCCAGCAGGTCGGCCGGCTGAAGCTCGGCGCGGTGCGCATCCGCCGCCGGCACGGCCTGCTCGCCCACCGCCGGCCCCGCTTCCTCACCCGCCGCAAGACCGCCCGGCTGCCGCTGCGCCCCCTGGTCTACCGCGACGAGGCCCTGATGACCGACGGCGGCAGCCTTTGACCCTGCCTCCGGAGGATCCCTTCCGGAGACGGGATCGCCAGCCCGCGCGACGCTCGAGCGAAGCCGGTTTCCGCGTCGCGAAGCGACCGGTCGGAAACCGAACGAGCTGCCGCTCCGTCGCCCGCGCTACATCAGGCCTTGCCAGATCGCGTCGAGGGTGAGGCCGCAGAACAGGATCAGACCCGCATCGCGGTTCGAGCGAAACAGCCGCAGGGCCTCCGCCCCGTCGCGCGGATCGAGCCGCCCGACCTGCCAGGCGAGGTGGCCGGCGAAGAGTGCGAGACCGGCAAGCCCGATCGGCCCGGCCCCGGCCCCGGACAGGGCGAGGCCGATGCACAGGACGCAGGCGAGGAAGCAGCCCGCCACGGCGAGCCGCACCTGGGAGCCGAAGAAGCGGGCCGAGGACTTGATGCCGGCGATCTCGTCGTCCTCGATGTCCTGCACCGCGTAGATCGTGTCGTAGCCGATGACCCAGGCGATCGCGCCGGCATAGAGCCAGTAGGCCGGGGCCTCGAGGCGCCCGACCAGGGCGACCCAGCCCATCAGCGCGCCCCAGGCGAAGGCGAGGCCGAGCACCGCCTGCGGCACCGGCATCACCCGCTTCATGAACGGATAGATCGCGACGGGCGCGAGCGAGGCGATGCCGACGAGGATCGCCGTCCTGTTGAATTGCAGCAGCACCGCGAGGCCGACGAGCGCCTGCACCACCAAAAAGGCCAGGGCGTGCCGCACGCGGATGCGCCCGGAGGGCAGCGGCCGCAGGCGGGTGCGCTCGACGCGGGCGTCGAGGTCGCGGTCGGCGATGTCGTTGTAGGTCGAACCCGCGCCCCGCATGGCGACGGCGCCGACGAGGAACAGGGCGAGGTGCCACAGGCTCGGGCCGGGCCGTCCCGTCGCGATGGCCGCGAGCGCCGCCGACCACCAGCACGGCAGCAGCAGGAGCCACCAGCCGATCGGCCGCTCGATGCGGGCGAGGCGCAGGTAGGGGCGCACGGCCTCGGGGGCGTGCCGGTCGACCCAGTGTCCCGTCACCGCATCGGCGACGGGACGATCGGGGGCGGTCGTCATGCCGACGGGCGCCGCGCCGGTCCGTGCACGAACGTCACAGCGCGCCCTGCGGCACCCGGAAGCTGCCGGTCAGGCCGGGACCGCCGAGAAGGCCGCCACCGCCGCCGCCCTGCTGCTGCTGGGCCGCCATGGCGCGGGCCTTCTTCTCCATCGCCGCCTGCTGCACGGCGGCCTGGCAGACCTTGGTCTTCAGGGTCGAGACCCGGCTGTGATCGGCCTTGAAGCCCTCGACGAAGGAATCGGGGATCGAGCACCAGTCCTTGTTGGCGCTGATCCACTTCAGGCCCTCGGTGCCGTTGGCCTGGAGCTTGCTGAACAGGGTGCAGGCGGCCGCCGCAGTGATCTTGGCCTTCTTGCCCTGCGAGGCGGCGTTGACCTTGCCGACGATGTCCTTGCGCTCGGTCAGGGTCTTCTGGATCGACGTGCAGTCGGCCCCTTGGGCGAGAGCCGCCCCGCCGAGCAGCGTCGCGCCGAGCAGGCTTCCGGCCAGCGCCGCCACGGTCACACGCATGCAGGTCATCTCCACCCCCTCAAAAAATCCATCCCCGAGGCCCCGGCTTGCCGGGATTGCCGCCGAACGTCGTTCGCCGGTCCGGCGTGTCGCCCCTCGGGCATACGTAAGAAATCCCTGCCGCTCCCGGCCTCGAACCGGTTTCTGCACAGGAATGTGGCGCCTTCGTGCGGCGAAGCCCGGTTCGTTCCGTAGCCCGACGCGGTTGCCGGCGAATGTTGCGGCACAGCCACAGGCGGGGCGATTGACAGCCGCCCCCCGCCTCGGCGAGCACGGGGCCATGGCGGCCACCGATTTCAACGCTCCCCGGCTCTTCCTCGACATCCCGATGCGGGAGGGCGCCCGGCACACCCTCGACCGGGCGCAGGCGAACTACCTGCTCTCGGTGCTGCGCCGCGCCGCGGGCGAACCGGTGCTGGTCTTCAACGGCCGCGACGGCGAGTGGCGGGCCGAGATCGAGCCCACCGGCCGCAAGGCGGCGGACCTGGTGCTGCGGGCGCAGACCCGGCCGCAGACCCCGCCGGGCGACCTGCACTACCTGTTCGCCCCGCTCAAGGCCGCCCGCCTCGACTACGTCGCCCAGAAGGCGGTGGAGATGGGCGCGAGCCTGATCCAGCCGGTGGTGACGCGGCGCACGCAGGGCGACCGGATCAAGCTCGACAAGCTGCACGCCAACGCGATCGAGGCGGCCGAACAATGCGGCATCCTGGCCCTGCCGGAGATCCGCGAGGCCGCGCCGCTGGCCGAGGCCGTGGCCGGCCTGGCGCTGGAGCGTCTGCTGGTGTTCTGCGACGAGGACGCGCCGCTCGCCGATCCCGTCGCGGCGTTGCGGCAGGCGGCCGGGACCCGCCCCGGGAACGCTCCCTTGCCGCTCGCCGTCGTGATCGGGCCCGAGGGGGGGTTCACGCCGGAGGAGCGCGCCCTGATCGGAGATCGCCGGAACACGGTGCGCCTCTCCCTGGGCCCGCGGATCCTGCGCGCCGACACCGCCGCCGTGGCGGTACTCGCCCTGGTCCAGGCCGTGCTCGGCGACGGCCGGCCCGGGGACTGATCCGCCCCCGCGGCGCCGGGCCCGGACTCGCGCCGCCCGCCACACCCTGATAACGGAGCCGCCCCCGCGGCCGAGGCCGATTCGCGGCCGCTCGGCCGCCGGCGCGCCGCGGCCCGCTGTTGCCGGAGATCCTGCTGATGCGAGCGGAATTCGACGTCTGCCTCGAGGAGGAGGTGTTCATCAACGATGCGGGCAAGCGCGACGCCGCCCGGGCCCGCACCCGCGACTTCCTCGCCGCCTGCCGGGCCGCCTCCCCGCTGGTGCGCACCGAGCTGATGGAGCCGCAGCTGGTCTGGGCGATCGCGCCGGTCGCCGACCTTGCCGAGGCGCGCCGGGCGCTGACGGACCTGCGCGGCAACCTCGGGGCCCTCGCCTCCGCCCGCGGCCTCGCCCTGATGGCGTCCGGTACCCACCCCCTCGCCCTGTGGAGCCGGGTGCGCCCGCGCGACCAGGCCGCGGGCGGCCGGGTGCTGCGCGACCTCCAGATGGTCGGCAGCCGCACCGTCGTCTGCGGCCTCAGCGTCGGGGTCGGGGTGCCGGAGGGGGTATCGCGGATCGACCTGATGAACCGGGTCCAGCCGTTCCTGCCGCTGCTGCTCGCGCTCTCGACCTCGTCGCCGTTCTGGCAGGCGCAGCGCACCGGGCTCCTCGGCTATCGGCTGGCCGCCGCGCGGGAGCTGCCCCGCAGCGGCCTGCCGCCGCTGTTTCGCGGCGAGGACGACTACGCCCGCTATCTCGACACGGTGGTGGCGGCGGGCGCCATCGACGATCCGCGCCACGTCTGGTGGGTGGTCTGCCCCTCCCCGGCAGGTCCGCGCCTCGACCTGCGCATCGCCGACAGTTGCACCCGGCTCGACGACGCGCTCGCCATCGCGGCCCTCTACCGCTGCCTGGTGCGTCACCTCGCCCGGCATCCGGACCTCCACCGCGATCTCACCGGCGCCTCGCAGGCGATCACGGCGGAGAATTGCTGGCGGGCGCAGCGCTACGGCATCCACGGCAGCTTCGTCTGCGAGGCGACCCGGACGGCGCGGCCGGTGGCGACGGTGCTCGCCGAGACGCTCGCCCTCGTCGCCGAGGATGCCCGTGCGCTCGGCTGCGCGGCGGAGCTCGACCTCGCCCGCTGGATCGTCGCCCGCGGCACCAGCGCCGACCGCCAGCTCGCGCTCTTCACCGAGGCGCACGGCCGCGGCCTGCCGCCCCGCGAGGCGCTGGCGGAGGTGGTCGACTGGCTCACCGCCGAGACCGTGGGGGCGAACCCGACGCGGCATTGAGGCGCGGCCTAAACGATCTGCACCTCACCGCCCGACCGTGCACTCGATCTGGCCGTGCGGCTCGTCGGTCGCGATGAAGACCTGGTTCGGGTTGTCGAGGCCGAAAGGCGTCAGGTTCGCCAGAAGGTAGTGCTTGTTCGGGCAGGCGAGCGTGATGGTGGCGATCTCCGGCACCGCCGCCAGGGCCGCCGTCCCCATGCGGTAGAGGCTGTCCTGGAGGCTGTGGCTGTAGCTGCCGGCGAAGACCCGCATCAGCGCGTCGAGGATGCGGGCGTTGGCGGCCTCGTAGTCGGCGGGCTCGCCGCTCCAGGCCCAGGACGCCTCCATGCTGGTCGCGGCGATGCGATCGTGGGTCTCGGGGATCGTGGTGTAGGGGTCCTTCACGTAGTTGGCCCAGCCCGATTCCGTGCTCTTCAGGAAGGTGAAGCCCGACAGGCCGGATTCCACCACCGCGCCGCTGCGCGACAGTTCCACCCGGGCGAAGGGCTGGCCGTTGCCGTCCAGCGTGAAGGCGTGAGGATGGGCGGCGCCGTCGACCGTCAGGCGAGCCCAGCGGGTCTCGTGGCCGGTGACGGTGGCGGTTTCCATCTGCGGGTAGCTGTCGAGCAGGCGTTGCGCCACCGCGCGGCAGAACGCCTCCGTCGCGAGCGCCGGATTCTCGCGGGCGACGATGTAGACCACGTTCTTGATCGTGTCGGTCGAGACGGTGGCGCTGTTGTCGGCCTCCGTGAAGGTACGATCGAACGCCCCGGTCAGCATCGCCTGCACGGTCAGTTCGCGCACCGCGTGCCGGTCCCCGTCGCGATGGACGCGCATCACCCGCACCCGGCCCTTGCCGTAGGTCTTGTGCAGCAGGGTCATGGCTACCTCTCCAAGATCAGACGTGCTCGACGGCGGCCGCCTGGCGGCGGCATCGGGCACCACCCCGACGATCGCGGCGAGCAGGATGCCCGATTCGAGCCGCGGGTGCAGCGCGTGCGGCAGGTTTACGGAAGAGGGTCGGCGGCGCCGTGCCGGCCATCGCGCGCCCAGCCCGCCACGGTGACGATGCGCGCGCGACACGAGGCGGACCGACGGCCGTCTCTTCTCGACGGCGTTCCGCGGGCTCGACCGGCATGGGGCACGTCTCTCGCAGGATGGTCGGGACACGACCGACGGATCGACCTCGCCCCCGGCGGCAGGGCGCCCCCTCGTCGTCGCGCATCCTCCCCGCCCGGCAAGCGGCATGCCGACGGCCGCTCGCCCGGGAGGCGCGGGTTCGGGTTGCGCCGGCGCCGGGCCGGGGTATTTGTTCACCATTCCGGGCCGACACTGCCCGCGCGGCCGACAGCCCGCGGCGCCCCGGGCGGGAGCAGGGGCGCGGCCGCATTCCGTCGTGACGTTCGAGCGAAGACACCATGCGAACCATCGTCTATGCCGACGGCGGCTGCGATCCCAATCCCGGCCCGGGCGGCTGGGGCGTGGTGATCCAGGCGCCGGACGGCCCGATCGAGCTGTGCGGGGGCGAGACGCAGAGCACCAACAACCGCATGGAGCTGACCGCGGCGATCCGGGCGCTGGAGCACTTTCCCGAGGGCGCCGCGATCGAGATGCGGTGCGACAGCCAGTACGTGGTGAAGTCGGTCACAGAGTGGATCCGGGGCTGGAAGCTCAAGGGCTGGCGCACCACCACCGGCCCGGTGAAGAACGTCGAGCTGATGCAGCGCCTCGACGAGCTGGCGGCGCGGCGCGACGTGCGCTGGGTCTGGGTGAAGGGCCATTCCGGCGAGGCCGGCAACGAGCGCGCCGACCGGCTGGCGGCCCAAGGGCGGCGCCAGGCCCTCGGGCTGCCGCCCCGGGCCGACATCGCGCCGGCCCGTGCACCGGCTGCCTCCCCGGCCCTGGCGCCCTCCGCCCCGCCGGCCGAGCCCGCCCCCCGCGGCACATCGATTCCGGTGGATGGGGCGCTGGGCCTGCGCCTGTCGCGCGCCGCCAAGCAGGCCGGCACCACGCCGCAGGCCTATGCCGACGAGGTGCTGCGCCTCGCCGTGGATCTCGGCCCCGAAGGACTGGCGCTCCTGCGCGACGCGAAGGCCCGGAAGCTGCCGGCGGCCTGAGGCGCGAGGGAGCCGGCGCCCCGGTCGGCTCCCGCCCGCACCGACCTCACGCGCTCCGGGGGAACGGCACCACCGTGTCGTCGCCCGGTCCGGCACCGCGCACCACCGTCTCGATCATCCGGGCGAGCGCCGCCTGGTCGTAGGGCTTGGCGAGCCGCGGCAGCTGGGCTCCCTCGCCGGATCCGAGATCGGCGTAGCCGGTGGCGAGGATGACCTTGAGGCCCGGGCGTTCGGCGAGGATGCGCGCGGCGAGCTCGACGCCGGTCATCTCCGGCATGGCGTGGTCGGTCAGCACCAGGTCGAGGGTGCGGGCGCGGCGCATCAGCGCCAGGGCCTCCCGGCCGGACCGGGCCTCGATCACCCGGTGGCCGAGGTCTTCCAGCATCGCGGCGCTGTTCTCGAGCACCAGGGGATCGTCGTCGACGACGAGGACCACCTGCGACGGCAGGGCGGGCAGCGCCGAGGCCGGGCGGGGCGGCGGCTCGGCGGCGGCTTCGGCCGCTGCCGGCAGCCAGATCTCCGCGGTGGTGCCGGCACCCGGCCGGCTGCGCAGCGCCAGGCGGCCGTGCGACTGGGCCGCGAGCCCGTGCACCATCGAGAGGCCGAGCCCCGTGCCCTTGCCGACGCCCTTGGTGGTGAAGAACGGCTCCTGCGCCCGGGCGAGAACGGCCTCGTCCATGCCGGTGCCGGTATCGGCGACCGACAGGCACAGCATCGCGCCGGGCGCGTCCGGACCCGTTCCCTCCCGCCCCGTCTCCTCCGGCTCGCCCAGCCGCCCGGCGATCGTGACGGTGCCGCCCTCCTCCATCGCGTCGCGGGCGTTCACCACGAGGTTGAGGAGGGCGAGTTCGAGCTGGTGGGCATCGACCAGGGCGGGCGGCAGCCGCAGCGGGAAGCGCGTCTCGATCCGGATTTCCGGCCCGATCGAGCGCTGCAGGAGGTCGGCCATCCCGCGCACCAGCCGGGCGAGGTCGACGGGCTCCGGCCGCAGCTCCTGGCGCCGGGCGAAGGCGAGCATGCGCTGGGTCAGCGCCGCGCCGCGCTCGGCGCCCTGGACGGCGTTGTCGAGGAGGCGCAGCAGGCGGGGATCGTCGGGCAGGCGCTTGCGCATCAGTTCCAGGCTGCCCAGCACCGCCATCAGCAGGTTGTTGAAGTCGTGGGCGACGCCGCCGGTGAACTGGCCCACCGCCTCCATCTTCTGGGCCTGGGCGAGGGCTCCTTGCGCCTGGGCCAAGGCCTCCTGGGCGCGGCGGCGCTCGGTGATGTCGCGGGTCACCTTGGCGAAGCCGACATGCGCCCCGTCGCCGTCGCGGATCGGATCGACGACGACGCTGGCCCAGAACCGGGTGCCGTCGCGGCGCAGGCGCCAGCCCTCGGCCTCGAACTTCCCCGCGGCGAGCGCGGTCGCGAGCGCCCGGGCCGGAACGCCCTGCGCCCGCTCCTCCTCGGTGTAGAAGCACGAGAAATGGGCGCCGACGATCTCCTCGGCCTCGTAGCCCTTGATCCGGCGGGCGCCGGCATTCCAGTTCGCCACCATGCCGTCGCGGTCGAGCATGAAGATCGCGTAGTCGGTCACGCTCTCGAGCAGCAGGCGGTAGCGCTCCTCGCTGGCCCGCAGCGCCGCCGCCTCCCGGGCGGCGTTCTGGGAGAAGCGCCGGTCGATCGCGGCCGCCGAGAGCGCGAGGACGAGGACCAGCACGGTCACCGCGGTGACGCCGACGGCGAGGCGGGCCTGGCCGAACCCGGCCGCGGCGGCGTCGGGCAGCGCCGCGGCGTGATGCGCGACCGTCAGCCCCTGCATGCCCGAGAAGTGCATGCCCGCGATGGCGAGCCCCATCACCCCGGCCGCGGCGACCCGCAGGCCGACGCCGCTCTCGGCGAGCGCCAGCCGGATCGCCGCCGTGGCGGCCACGACCGCCACCACGACGGAGGCGGCGACCCAGGCCGGATCGTACCGGAGGGCGCCCGGCAGGTGCATCGCCGCCATGCCGGTATAGTGCATCGAGACGATGCCGAGCCCGGTGACGAGGCCTGCGAGCGCGATCCGCGCCGTCCGAGGCCGGGTCCCGTCCCCTCCCTCGCTGCCGGGTCCTTTCGCGATCGAGAGGCCGAGCGCCGTCACGGCGACCGGCACGGCGAGCGACAGGAGCGTGAGGCCGAGGTCGTAGGTGATCTCGATGCCGGGCAGGCGGAAGGCCAGCATCGCCACGAAGTGCATCGACCAGACGCCGCCGCCGAGCACCAGGGCGGCGGCCATCAGCCAGGCGCGGCGCGCCCAGCCGGCCGCGGCCTTCATCCGGTCGGCGAGGTCGAGGGCGACGAAGGCGGCCAGCATCGCGATCGCGACCGAGAGGCCGACGAGAGCGGGATCGTGAAGGCCGGCATGCGCCATCGTGCACCTCGGGGCGGGCGCGGACGGCCCCGGCTCGGCGGAGCCGGGAGCGTCGATCGGGTTACTCTACTTCAGGCTGCGCGGCCGCGCGACGGACGGGGCCGGCCACCCACCCCTATCTCCAGGCCGATCTCTCCGGGAAACTACCAGGTCGTCGGCTTCGGGTTGCGCTCGTCGAAGCCCTTCTGGTGCCAGTACGGGTAGATCGGGGTCTCGTGGCTCGCCGCGTCGAGGCGGGCGATCTGGGCCGGGTCGAGGCTCCAGCCGACGGCGCCGAGATTCTGCTTCAGCTGCTCCTCGTTGCGGGCGCCGATCACGATGTTGGCGACCGTCGGGCGCGAGAGGAGCCAGTTGAGCGCCACCTGCGCCACGCTGCGCCCGGTCTCGGCGGCGAGTTCGTCGAGGACGTCGACGATCCGGAACAGCGCCTCGTCGGAGACCGGCGGTCCGCCCTCGGCCCCGCCTGCCGCGATGCGCCCGCTGGTATTGGCGCCGCGACGGATCTTGCCGGTGAGGCGGCCCCAGCCGAGCGGGCTCCAGACCATCAGGGCGACGCCCTGATCGAGGCCGAGCGGCATCAGCTCCCACTCGTAGTGGCGGCCGACCAGCGAGTAGTAGCCCTGGTAGGCGACATAGCGGGCGAGCCCGTAGCGCTCGGAGGTGCCGAGCGCCTTCATCAGCTGCCAGCCGGAGAAGTTGGAGGCGCCGATATAGCCGATCTTGCCGGCGCGGACGAGGTCGTCGAGGGCCCGCAGGGTCTCGTCGACGGGGGTGAGCGCGTCGAAGCCGTGCATGAAGTAGACGTCGATGTGGTCGGTGCCGAGGCGCTTCAGGCTCGCCTCGCAGGCACGCACCAGATGATAGCGCGACGACCCCTTGTCGTTCGGGCCCTCGCCCATCGGGAAGGTCGCCTTGGTGGAGATCAGCGCCCGGTCGCGCTTGCCCTTCAGCGCCTGGCCCAGGATCTCCTCGGAGGCCCCCTGCGAGTAGATGTCGGCGGTGTCGAAGAAGTTGACGCCGGCATCCAGGCAGAGATCGACCATCCGGCTCGCCTCGGCGACGTCGGTCCGGCCCCAGCGCTGGAAGAACTCGTTGCTGCCCCCGAAGGTGCCGGTGCCGAGGCTCAGGACCGGGACCTTGAGGCCGGAGCGTCCGAATTGACGATAGTCCATGGAGGAAGCCCTCGTCCGTGGGCCGGGCGATACGCCCGGATGCTCGTGGGATGAGGAGGTGTCTTAGGTCGCGTCCAGGCAACGACAAGCCGGGCCGATGGCGGGCGGGGGCGCGGGGGCGTCAGGTCGAGGTCACGCGACCTGACGCAGGCCCGGCCCGGCGATCACCACCCGGTCGCGGCCCTGGGCCTTGGCCTGGTAGAGCGCCCGGTCGGCGAGATCGAGCAGGGTCTCGAAGTCGCCGGCGCCGCGGACGACCCCGACGCTGACCGTGACCGCGAGGTCCGGCACCAGGTCCGGGCGCATCGCCGCCACCGCCTGGCGCACGGTCTCTGCGATCCGGGCCGCTTCCCCGACGGCGACGCCCGGCAGGAGGCAGGCGAATTCCTCGCCGCCGAGGCGCCCGAACGCCGCGTTGCCGGGCAGGACCTGGCGGGCGGCGGCGCAGAAGCCGACCCGCACCGCGTCGCCGACCGCGTGGCCGAAGGTGTCGTTGACCCGCTTGAAGTGGTCGAGGTCGAACAGCAGCAGGGCGGCGGGCCCGGCCGCCAGGATGCGGAGCGCCTGCCCGGAGAGCGCCCGGCGGTTGGCGATGCCGGTGAGCGGGTCGGTCTCGGCGGCGCGGCGCTGCTCGGCCTCGAGCCGCTCCTTGGCGAGCGCCATGAACAGGACCGCGACCGCCACGGTGTAGAGCAGGGCGACGAAGCACAGGGCCGCGACCCAGAACGGATCGGTCGGGGTGCCGACCGGCGGCACCGGCAGGACCAGGGTGGCGGGAATCCGCGCCCAGGACAGCAACGCCTCGCTGGCGAGCAGGATCGCCGCCGGCGCCCGCGAGGGCAGCCGCTCGCCGCGGTGGTGCCACAGGGTGCGGGCGGCGAGCGCGCAGTACAGCCCCGCCACCGCCGAGGCGAGGATCACCCGCGCGCCGAGCGAGGCGTAGAACGGCGGCACCAGGCAGGCGGCGAGCCACAGCACGGCACCGGCGCCGGTCTGCCGAGCGGTGACGCGGCGGCCCTCGAACGAGCGGGCGCCGGCCCAGATCAGCCCGAAGGCGAGCAGCATCGCGGCGTTGGCAAAGCCGATCGAGAGCCAGTCCGGAACGTGGCCGCGCAGGCCGAACAGCGCGACCGCGCCGGCGCCGACGATCTGGGCGGCGCCCAGGAACCCGAGGGCCCGGGTCTGCCGGGACTGCGACCAGGACAGGAGATAGAGGCCGCCCATCACGACCATCACGAAGATGGTCACGGTCACCAGGGTCGGCGCGTCCAGCTTCATCCCGTCTGCGCCCCGCCCGACCTCGATTCTGGCGACCTTATCATGGCCGTGCGTCCGGTTGTTGCCGATTCGGCCGGTACAACCCCCAAACGGGGGATGACGGGTGCTTTTTTCCTAACGGCGGGCCTAGCCGGCGAGGCGGCGGAAGCGCCAGGCGACCCGGGTGCCGTCGCCGACCGTCAGGTGGAGGACGATCTGCTCGGTGCGACGGGCGCCGTTGAAGGCGGCGAAGAACACGCTCTCCTCGATCACCGGGTCGATCTCGTCGGCCTCGAACAGCCAGGGCGCACCGGCCCCGGCGAGGCGCACGCCGCGCCCGACCCGGCTCGCCCGCACGCTCGGGTGGAGGTGGAAGCGGATCGCGGCCTCGACCGGCTCGCGCCGGCCCTTGCCCTCGTGCGGACCGGTGGCGCGCACGAAGCCGTCATGGCCCTCCAGCAGGGCGCCGTCGGGGTGGAGGCGCCAGCGCCGCTCGTGCAGCAGGCCGAGCACCGGGGCGTAGCCGTCGTGCCGGGCGGCGAGCACGTCGACGCCCGCCGCATCGGTGCCGCGCTCGACCGCGACCTCGGCCGGTCCGCGCACGACGATCGATCCCATCCGGGCCTTGAGCCAGGCGGCCAGGGGATGGATCAGCCCGGCCTGCTTCACGCCGAGGAAGCGGCAGGACGAGCTGTCGGCGAGGCAGGCGGTGGAATGGGCGGCGGTGGTGCGGGAAAGCGCGCGCAGCTCCTCGCCGGTCGCCGGCATGCCGCAATTCACCACCAGCCGCTGCGGGCCGCACGACAATTCGAACGACAGGCAGCCGGCGCCCGCCCGGGCCGAGAAGGCCGGCGGCGGGGCGGGCCCGACATCGGCGACGACGAGGGTGCCGCCCCCGCCCTCGAGGCGGGCATAGCCCGAATGGGGCGCGTGCATCAGCGGCCGGGCGAGCGCCCCGTCGTAGATCAGCAGTGTTGCGAGCTGGTCGGCGGCGGTCGCCCCCATGCCGTTGTGGTGGCCGAGCGAGGCGTCGCCGTGGCGCAGGAGCCGCAGGAGCGGCAGCATCCGGTCGACGGCGTTGAGCAGGGCCTCCGGGGGGGCGATGTCGCGGCTCAGGAAGCTCTGGCGCAGCGGCAGCAGGTCGAGGAGCAGGTCCTTGGCAAAGCCCGGATCGCGGCTGCGGTGGCCGCCGTCGGGCAGGATCTGGCGGGTCAGCTCGCGGTGGAGGAGCCGGGTGCCCCGGCGCAGCACCGGATCGAACCCCTCGCAGCACAGGCCCGCATAGGCGAGCGCCACCGCGGCGAGCAGCCGGTCGCCCGGCAGGATGCCGCGGCGCAGCGCCCGGTCGAGGGCGTGGGTGCAGCGCCCGATCTGGCGCAGGAACGCCTGGTAGAAGGCATGGTCGGCGCCCTCCAGCACCAGGGGCGACTGGCTCAGAAGCGAGATCAGGCGGCGCGCCACCACCGCCGGGCGCTCGGCGAGATCCCGGTCGCCGCGGCCGGCCATGAAGTCCTGCACGAAGGCCCGGGCGTTGGCACGCGAGAGCGCGCTCTCGGCGGCGCGCAGGTGGCGCAGCCAGCCGAAGCCGTAGAGCTGCTCGCCCCATTCCGCGGAGGGCGGCGCGAAATCGAACGGCGAGCGTCCGCCGGTGGCGAGCGCCCGGCCAGCGAACACGAACAGGCCGGCATAGATGTCCGCCGCGATGGTGGCGTCGCTGGTGCGCAGGTCCTGCGGCGCGATGACGAGGCCGGTCGGACGCAGGCGCGTCAGCGCCGAGGGCCGCGAGGTCGCGCGGGCCGCGACGCGGCGCAGCGAGCGGCCGGCCGCGCGCCCGACGAGCCGGTAGAACCGCCAGCGGTCAGGCCCCCAACCCACGCCACCTCCTGCCCGGCCGCCGCCCCGCGGCGCCGTCCCCCGTCAAGGAATGGTCAAGGATCATCGTGGGGTCAAACCGCCGAGTGGCGCCGTGAACAGGGATTCCGGTCGGGCCGCCGCGTTCCGGCCCTCACGCGTCCCGGCGCTCCAGGCGGACGGCGTAGAATCCGTCGAGTCCGCCGCGGCTCCCGGCCCCCTCGCCGGGCCAGTGCGAGGGCAGCGTGCGCAGGTCGCCGGCCGCGGTGATGAAGGCGGGATCGCCCGCCTCCTCGGCGGTGATCGGGCGGCGCACGAAGGCGGGGTTGCGCTTCAGGAACGCCTCGGCCTGGGCCTCGCCCTCCTCCGGCTCCAGCGAGCAGGTGCAGTAGACGAGGCGCCCGCCCGGGCGGACGAGCCGCGCCGCCTTGTCGAGGAGCCGGCGCTGGAGCGCGACGAGGCGCAGGAGGTCGTCCTCGCGCTTGCCCCAGGCGACGTCGGGGTGGCGGCGCAGGGTGCCGGTGGCGCTGCAGGGCGCGTCGAGCAGCACCGCGTCGAACAGCCGGGCCTCCGACAGCGTCAGGGCGTCGGCGGCCAGCACCTCCGCGGTCAGGCCGAGGCGGGCGAGGTTTTCGTTGAGGCGGCGCAGGCGCGCGGCCGAGCGGTCGACCGCCAGCACCTCGGCGCCCGCCGCGGCGAGCTGGGCGGTCTTGCCGCCGGGCGCGGCGCACAGATCGGCGACCTGCTCGCCCGGCCGCACGCCGAGGAGGTGGGCCGGCAGGGCCGCGGCGGCGTCCTGGACCCAGAAGGCGCCCTCGGCAAAGCCCGGGAGGTCCGGCACCGGCGTGCGGGCGTCGTCGAGGCGCAGGCTGCCGGCGCCGGGCAGGCGCTGCCCGACGAGCCCCTCGGGCACCGGCACGCCCGGGCGCAGGGTGAGGTCGAGTCCGGCCCCGCGGGCGTTGGCCGCCGCGATGGCGCGGGCCGTCTCCTCGCCGTAGGCCGCGACCCAGCGCCTCGCCAGCCAGGCCGGGGTGTTGAGGGCCAGGGGCTCGGCGTCGCCCTCCTGGCGGATCGTGTCGCGCTCGCGGGCGATCCGGCGCAGCACCGCGTTGGCGAGGCCGGCGAGGTGCTGGAGGCCGGGCTCCGACTTCGCCAAGCGGACCGAGAGGTCGACGGCGGCGTGGTCCTGGACGTTGAGGTAGAGGATCTGCGCCGCGCCGGTGGCGAGGAGGGCGACGAGGCCCGGCTGGTCCTCGGGCAGGCCCTTGGCCAGTCGCGCGTGCAGGGCGTGGCGGATCACCCCGAGATGCCGGAACGTCGTCGCCGCGATGGCGCGGGCGAGCCCCGCATCCTGGGGCGGCAGGGCGGCGCGCTGGGTCGCCGGCTCGATCGCGTCCTCGAGCGCGGTGCCGCGGTTCTTGCCGATGAGGTCCGCCACGGTCTCCCAGGCGAGGCGCCGCGCCGGCAAGCCGGCGACCGCGTTGTCAAATCCGTCCATCCCCACTCCACCCGTGCCGGGGCGGATCGTCGCCCGCGCCCCGACCTTGACGCTGCCCGCCGCGCCCTCCACCTCGGAGGGATCGCGCGGCCTTTCGGCCGGGGTGGCATCCGGCCGCCCGAGATGCAAGCGCCGCGACACGAGAGACCGACCGATGAGCGAGAGCGACGCCCCTTCCCCCGAGCCGGTCGCGAGCGGGCCCGAGGCCCCGTCCCGGGTGCTGTCGCCCGCCGCGCAGCGCGCCCTGGCGGAGGCCGAGGCGCGCCGTGCCGCGATCGACGCCCACGCCGCCGAGATCCGGAGCGAGCGCGAGATCAACGGGCGCGGCGGCCTGGAGCCGGTGCGCTACGACGACTGGGAGGTGAAGGGCCTGGCGTCGGACTTCTGACCCGATTTCATTCGAAGAGACGCGACGATGGGCTTGCTCGACGGCCTGCTCGGCCACGGAAGCGACGCGGCGCCGGAGGCGGTGGCGCAGGAACTCGACGGGATGCTCGTCACGGGCGAGACCGTGCAGGTCGCCTTCCGGGTGATCCGGGACCTGATGGTCTTCACCGACCGGCGGATGATCCTGGTCGACAAGCAGGGCGTGACCGGCCGCAAGGTCTCCTACCTCACCGTGCCCTACCGGGCGATCACCTCGTTCTCGATCGAGAATGCCGGCAGCTTCGACATGGATTCGGAGCTGACGATCTGGGTCTCGGGCCGGCCCGAGCCGATCGCCCGCACCCTCAAGCGCGGCGCCGACATCCGCGGCATCCAGCGGGCGATCGCCGCGACCCTGCGCTGACCCATGCGAGGCGGGAACGCCGTCCCTCCGCTTCCGTTGGGGTCGCGAGACGTCCCCGACAGGAGCAGGATCATGAGCGACACGACGATCGACAAGGTGTCCGGCGCGCAGGCGCCGCAGGGGCCGGACGGCCAGCGTCACCTCGCCGCCGGCAAGCAGGTCGCGATGCGGATGTGGGTCGACGAGGCGCCGACCGACGACAAGCCGAGCGCGGCGCGCCCCTACGAGACCGTCGGCTACGTGATTTCGGGCCGCGCCGAGCTGGTGGTCGAGGGCCGGACCGTGCGGCTGGAGCCCGGCGATTCCTGGCTGGTGCCGGCGGGCGCCGAGCACACCTACCGCATCCTCGAGCGCTTCACCGCCATCGAGGCGACCTCGCCGCCCGCGTAGCGCACGGGCGCGGCGGCCCGCGAGAGGCGGCGGGTCCGGGCGTCCCGGATACGGGCCGTCGAGGGGACATGCACGCGGAGATCGCCGCCATCCGGGCTGCCCTGCCGGAACTCTGGACGCAACGCTCACAAGCAGGGCGGCACCCCTCGCTGAACCAGAGCATTTTCCGACGAAGCGGAAATCGGTTCGTCGCAGAGAATTCGACGAAACAATGACTTGGAGAGCTTCGCGATCGCAATGCGATCGTGAAGTGCTCTGACATCCCAGGCGTCACTGCCGTGTATCGTGCGCGCTGCATCAGGCGCCGCTCGATGCGCTTGATTTCGCCGCATCATCTGCGACGAACCGGCATCCACCTCGCCGGAGAAGGCGCTAGAGCGCTTCACGATCGCGCTGCAATCGCGAAGCTCTCTAGGCTATTGATCTTGCCGCATTTTCTGCGACAAACCGGTATCCACTTCATCGGAAAATGCTCTAAGCAGACTTGCGTTAGCAGGCCAACGCTTCGCCCGCTCAGGTTCTTGTTTTGTCGCAGATTTTCGTCGCCGAACCGGCAACCGCTTCGGCGAAATCTGCTTAGTTCCTGGCCGCCGCGCGCCGCGCCAGCGCCCGGTCGAGGAAGCCGAGCCGGTCCTGGCCCCAGAACAATTCGCCGTCGAGCACGAGGGTCGGCGAGCCGAACACGCCGAGCGCCTCGGCTTCCTCGCCGTTGCGGCGGTACTGGGCCTGCACGGCCTCGCTGCCCTCGGCGGCCACCAGCGCGGCGCCGTCGTAGCCGTTCTCGTCGGCGATGGCCCGGCGCACCGCCGGGTCGGCGATGTCGCGCTCCTCGGCCCACAGCGCGCGCAGGATGGCGTGGGAGAGCGGAAAGGCGTCGAGCCCGGCGGTCTGCGCGGCGATGACCGTCCAGCCGGCATGCTTGTTCCAGTTCGGCGCCGGGTTCTGCATCGGGTAGTGGCGCGGCGTCACGTTGAGGGGCAGGCCGAGATAGTCGCGCCAGCGGGCGAGCTCGACGGCATGATAATCGCGTCGCGGCTGCGGCCGGGTCCGGATCGGTACGCCGCCGGTCTTGGGCACCACCTCCTGGAAGTCGAAGGGCTTGAGCACCAGCCGGGCGCGGTGGCGGCGCACGATGTCCTGGAGCCGCGGCCCGCCGAGATAGGCCCAGGGCGAGGACAGGCTGTAGAAGCAGGACAGATCGGGCATCGGGACCTCCAGGATTGGCACGGGCATGGATATCGACCAGGACAGCGCGGCCGTGAAGGGACTAACACTCCTCGCCGCCGAGGTACGGCGCGACCTCGCCCGCCTGAATCACCCGCCCGCCCGCTGGACCCTGCCGGTCGATGGACCGGAAGGGCGCCCGGCCCTCGACGTGCTGGTGGTCGGCGCCGGGATGTGCGGCCAGACTGCCGCCTTCGCGCTGCTGCGCGAGGGCGTGTCGAATATCCGGGTGATCGACCAGGCGCCCCGGGGCGCCGAGGGGCCGTGGGGCACGTTCGCACGGATGGAGACCCTGCGCTCGCCCAAGCACCTCACCGGGCCGGATCTCGGCATCCCCTCCCTCACCTTCCGGGCCTGGTGGGAGGCGCAAGCCGGCGAGGCGGGCTGGGCCGACCTCTACAAGATTCCGCGCCTCGACTGGCTGCGCTACCTGTTGTTCGTGCGCGACACCGTCGGCATCCCGGTCGAGAACGACACCCGCCTCCTGCAGCTCTGGCCGGCGGACGGGCTGATCGGGGCGCGGATCGACGGGCCGGCCGGGCCCGAGACCCTGTACGCTCGCAAGGTGGTGCTCGCCGCAGGCCGCGACGGGTCCGGCGGCCGGCGGATGCCGTCCTTCGCCACCGGCGGCGAGGGCCGCCTGTTCCATTCCTCCGACCCGATCGACTTCTCCCGCTTCCGCGGCGGCCGGGTCGCGGTGCTGGGCGCCTCGGCCTCGGCGATCGACAACGCCGCGACGGCGCTGGAAGCCGGGGCCGCCGAGGTGACGCTGTTCGTGCGCCGCTCGCGGTTTCCCCAGGTCAACAAGTCGAAATGGGCCGCCTTCCCGGGCTTCCTGCGCGGCTACGCCGCCCTCGACGACGCCCGGCGCTGGGCCTTCACCACCTACCTGATGGGCGAGGGCACGCCGCCGCCGCACGAATCGGTGCTGCGCTGCACCCGCCACCCGAACTTCGCGGTGCGGTTCGGCGAGGGCTGGACCGGAATCGAGGAGGCGCCCGACGGTCTCGTGATCGAGACGGGCCAAGGCCGCTACCCGGTCGAGGCTGCCGTGGTGGCGGTGGGCTTCGACATCGACCTGACGCGGCGCCCGGAGCTCGACCGCTTCCGCGACGCGGTGCTGACCTGGGGCGATCGCGTCCCGGCCGCCGAGGCCGAGGCGCACCCGGAAGCCGCCCGCTTCCCCTATCTCGGCGACGGGATGCAGATGCTGGAGCGGGTGCCCGGCCGGTTGCCGGAACTCGGCCTGCTGCACGTCTTCAACTGGGGCGTCAGCCTCAGCCACGGCGCGCTCGCCGGCGACATCCCGGGCCTCGGCATCGGGGCGACGCGCCTCGCCCAGGCGCTGGTGCGCGACCTCTTCGTGTCGCAGGCCGATGCCCACTTCCCCCGCATGATGGCGCACGAGGATGCGGAGCTGGAGCCGACGCCGTTCTTCGTCGCCCGGGGGGCGCGGTGAGGCGCCCTCCCCGCTCCGGTCAGGGCAGCGGCGCCTTCGCCGGGGGCTTGCCGCTGATCAGCGCCATCGTGGCCTCGTCGCGCTCGGAGATCAGCCGGGCGCCGCGCTGGAAGCTGACATAGGCCCACAGCCAGCGCAGGGTGACGACGAGCCGGTTGTGGAAGCCGACCAGCAGGTAGACGTGGGCGACGCCCCAGACCAGCCAGGCGGGGAAGCCCTTCAACTTGACGTGGTCCCACTGCACCACGCCGGCATTGCGCCCGATGATCGCGAGGTTGCCGCGGCTGCGGAAGCGGAACGGCTGTGGCGCCCGGCCGTGCAGGATGCGGTCGCGCAGCGCGCGGCCGAGATAGCGGCCCTGCTGGTCGGCGACCTGGGCGAGGCCCGGCAGGGGCGTGCCGTCCTCGGCCTTGGCCTGGGCGAGGTCGCCGAGCGCGTAGACGCCCGGGCGGCCGATCACCGCGAGGTCCGGCCCGACCGGGACGTGGCCCTGGCGCGTCGTCTCGACCCCGAGCCAAGCGCCGGCGGGCGAGGCGCGCACGCCCGCGCCCCAGACCACCGTGGCGGCCGGGATCAGCCGGCCCTGGACGGTGATGCCGGCCTCCGACACGTCCTCGACCGCGTGGTCGGTCAGCACCGTGACGCCGAGTCGCTCGAGCGCTTGGCGGCTGTAGGCGGAGAGGTCCTCCGAGAAGGTGCCGAGGATCCGGGGTGCCGCCTCGATCAGGAGGATGCGGGCCCGCTTCGGGTCGATGCGGCGGAAATCCTGCGACAGGGCGTGGTGGGCGAGCCCCGCGATGGCGCCGGCCATCTCCACCCCGGTCGGCCCGCCGCCGATCACCGCGAAGGTCAGCAGCCGCTCGCGGGCGGCCGGGTCGTCCTCGCGCTCGGCCGCCTCGAAGGCGAGCAGCACCCGGGCCCGGATCCGGCGGGCGTCGTCGAGGGTCTTGAGGCCCGGCGCGTAGCGCTCCCATTCGGGGTGGCCGAAATAGCTGTGGGTGGCTCCCGTCGCCAGGACCAGCGTGTCGTAGGGAATGCGGGTGCCGTCGCGCAGGATCGCGGCGCGGCCTCCCACGTCGATGCCTTCGACCTCGCCCATCAGCACGCGGACGTTGCGGTCCCGGCGCAGGATCGCCCGGATCGGCTCGGCGATCTCGCCCGGCGCGATGACCGCGGTGGCGACCTGGTAGAGCAGCGGCTGGAAGAGGTGGTGGTTGCGCCGGTCGATGAGGGTGACCTCGATGCCCTCCGCGTTGCCGAGGCCGCGCGCCGTGGTGAGCCCGCCGAAGCCTCCGCCGACGATCACCACCCGGTGCGCGCCGGAGGACGGCACGCGCAGGCCCGCCGGATCGGCGCCCGGAACCTCGACGGGCATAGGATCGCGGGCGGAGGGGTTCGGGATCTCGGTCATGCAGTCTCTCTGGCCTCGGGGATCCGGGTGGCGGGCTTGCGCCCTCGGCGACGCCCTGCTGCGGGAATTACGAGCGGGGCGCCGCGGGGAACCTTGCCGGGGCGCCTCCCTCACCCAAGGTTACCAGACCACAGCCCGGGGAGTACCCCCCGCGATGGCGGAGACGGCAGGTCGATCCGTCGGGATCGGCGGGGTTGCGATCGCCGGGCGGGCGGGGCGGACCATCCGTCGGACGCCTAATCTACAGATATAAACTGTATAAATCAGCTTACCTCGACGGCCCGCCGGATTTAGGCTACCCGTGCGGCGGAGCACGAGTCCCCAAGGGAGAGACATCGCATGGCCGACGCCACCGCCACTTCGGAATCCGGCCGCACGATCGGCCACGGCCGGGTCTACGACTCGATCACCGAGACCATCGGCAACACCCCGCTGGTGCGCCTCAACCGCCTCGCCAAGGAGCGCGGGATCGACGCCGAGATCCTGCTGAAGCTCGAGTTCTTCAATCCGATCGCCTCGGTGAAGGACCGCATCGGCGTCAACATGATCGACGCCATGGAGGCCTCGGGCGTGCTGAAGCCCGGCGGGACCCTGGTGGAGCCGACCTCCGGCAATACCGGCATCGCGCTCGCCTTCGTGGCCGCCGCCCGCGGCTACCGGCTGATCCTGGTGATGCCCGAGACGATGTCGCTCGAGCGGCGCAAGATGCTGGCCTATCTCGGGGCCGAGCTGGCGCTGACCCCCGGCCCGCAGGGCATGAAGGGCGCGATCGCCAAGGCCGAGGAACTCCTCAAGGAGATCCCGGGCGCGATCATGCCCCAGCAGTTCAACAACCCGGCCAACCCCGAGATCCACCGCAAGACCACCGCGGAGGAGATCTGGGCCGACACGCATGGCCAGCTCGACGCCTTCGTGGCGGGCGTGGGCACCGGCGGCACCATCACGGGCGTCGGCCAGGTGATCAAGCAGCGCCTGCCGTCTCTGCGCGTCGTCGCGGTCGAGCCGGAGGATTCCCCGGTCCTGTCCGGCGGCCAGCCCGGCCCGCACAAGATCCAGGGTATCGGCGCCGGCTTCGTGCCGGGCGTGCTCGACCGCGGCGTGATCGACGAGGTGGTGACGGTCTCCAACCAGACCGCCTTCGACACCGCCCGCCTGCTCGCCCGGATCGAGGGCATCCCGGGCGGCATCTCCACCGGCGGCAACGTCGCGGCGGCGCTCGAGATCGCGGCCCGGCCCGAGTTCAAGGGCAAGCGCATCGTCACGGTCGCGTGCTCGTTCGCCGAGCGCTACATCTCGTCGGCGCTGTTCGAGGGCCTCTGAGGCACACCGGCGGGGCCCCAGGGCCCCGCCGCATCGGCGAGATCGGGAATCTCAGGCGACGAGTTCGGGCAGCTCGGTCCGGCGCCCCTCCTCGCAGGCGCCGCGGCGAAACAGGGCGGCGCAGCGCGATTCGCGGTGCACGCTCAGGATCGAGGCCCGGTCGATGTCCGGGTTGTCGGCGAGGATGCGGCGCACGTCCTCGACGAGGCGTCCGTAGCGCCCGGCATCGAAGCCGGCCTCCAGCGGGCTGACCGCGATGTAGGCTTCCACCACCAGGACCTTCTCGGCCTTGTCGCGGGAGACCTCCGCGGCGATCCAGGCGGATTTCACGAGGCGGTTCGGGTTGACCATCGGCGTACCTCCGTTCCGGACGGACCGCTCTGCGGCGGCTTCATCCACCCCGAGACTGCGGCAAGACGCGCACGCTGCCAATACCCCGGGCGCCGGAACCGAACGAATGGACGCAACGGCACCATGCACCGTGCACATGGAACGTCGACAAGGTTCGTGCCGCCCGTCATGATTTCGGCGCTGCACATCCCGCATCGCAAAAGAATCCGGCGGGCATTCGGCGCCGGATAGCGGCCGCACATCCCGTCGGAACGACCCCGGACGCGGCGCTGGTCTTTCGGGTGCTCGCTGAACGGAGGGTCGGACGGCCGGGGTTGCGCGAAGTCCGGTCTCAGGCCGCCCCGCGCTCCTTCAGTCCCGTCTCGGACCACAGCGACGCGCTCACCTCCACCCGGTTGCGGCCGTTGCGCTTGCAGCGGTAGAGCGCCGCGTCGGCCCGGCCGACCAGGCTGTCGGTGCTCTCGCCCGGGGCCAGGGTGGCGACCCCGAACGAGCAGGTCCGGGTGCCGGCCTCCGGCAGGGCCGTCCCCTCGACGCGCTGGCGCAGGCGCTCGGCCAGGGCGACCGCCCCGGCCAGGTCGGTGTCGGGGCAGAGCACCATGAACTCCTCGCCGCCCCAGCGGCCGAGGATGTCGGTCGGCCGCACGGCGTCGCGCAGGAGGCCCGCGAAGGCGATCAGGACCTGGTCGCCGACCTTGTGGCCGTGGCGGTCGTTGACCGACTTGAAGTTGTCGATGTCGCCGAGGATCAGCGAGAGCGGCCGCTCCCGGTCCTCGGTCGCCTCCGCCAGGGCCTCGTCGAGCTTGCGCCGGTTGAACAGGCTGGTGAGCAGGTCGGTATGGGCCAGGGCCTCGAGGTCGCGGGTGCGCTCGGCGATGCGGTCCTGCAGCGTCGCGTTCATCTCGCGCAGGTCGCGCATCAGGGCGGCGTTCTCCTCGAACGACCACCGCAGCCGGTCGCGCATGGTGTTGAGCGCGCCGGCGAGCGCGTGCAGCTCGTTGCGCCCCCCCGCCTCGATCACCAGCGGCGGCGCCCCGAGGGAATCGGCGTCCATCCGGGCGAGGTAGTCGCGGATCTGGCCGAGCGGCCGGCCCACCATGGTGCGGATCACCAGGTAGAAGATGAACCAGAGCATGACCGACTTGATCGCCGAGTTGATCAGGATCACGTAGAGCGTGTTCTTGACCTGCTCGATCGCGATGCTGTCGTCGGAATGGACGGTCCAGGAGCCGATCGGATAGTTGCGGCCGTTCTCGTCGGTGTGGACGACCGGGAAGGTGCGGCTGAACGGCGTGCCGAAGGGCCGGGCGGCCAGCTTCGCCTCCTCGTTGCGGCCGACATGCCGGACCGCGCCGGCCTCGTCCGTGAAGGTGCCGGTCGCCTGGACGCGCCGTCCGGTCTCGTCGCGCACCTCGACCCCGACGACCGCCGGGATCTCCTGCATGCCCGCCAGGATGCCGCGCAGCACCTCGGCGTTGTAGCGCCACATCGCGTCCTCGATGCCGGGCGTGAAGGTGCGCTGGAGGGCCGCCACGTCGTCCTGCAGTCGCTGGCTCGCCGCCCGGTAGGCGACCGTCATCTGCACCGCCGTCAGACCGACCGCGACGATCACGTAGCAGCCGAAGATCACCCGCATCAGGCGGCCGGCGAGGGCCCGGTCCCGGGATGAGGGGCCGCCGTCGAGGACCGCACGAATGGAGCGAAGGATCGTCATGCCCTGGACCCGGCTCCGAACAAGATGAGGCAGCAAGAGGGCGGTCGCGGGACGAGCCGCGTCATGCCGGGGACGACGGTTCTTCCCTACCATGTCTTCCTGTGCGAGTCCCGTCCGGCCCGGTCGGACGATACTCGCGTCAGACCTTCAAGATCGAGTTAATCGTACACGAACGACGTCGCCGTCCAATCTCCGTCGAACCCCCGTCCCCAGACCGCGCGACCGGTGCGATGCGGATATGCGCTGCGTCAGGCGCGTGGGCTGGACAGTGGCGACGCCCCGTGATCCCGCGATCGACCCCTGCCGGTCAGGCAAGCCAGGCGACGAGGAGCGAGACGGTCACCACCGAGGCGAGGTGCGAGAGCAGGATCGCCCCGGAGGTCACGCCGGCCTCGAGCCCGTAGAGCTTGGCGAGCGTGAACGGGCCGGAGCCGATCGGCAGCGCGCTGAGCAGCACCGCCGCCCGCGCCCAGAGGTCGGGCACGGCGAAGACCTGGTAGACGAGGAGCGCCGTCACCGCCGGCTGCAGCACCAGCTTGAGGACGACGAGCACGGCCATCGGTCGGATGTCGGAGAGCACCACCCGCTCCTGGGCGAGGAAGAGCCCGATGCAGACGAGGGCGCAGGGCGAGGCCGCGCCCCCGAGGAGCGTGGCGAAGCGCTCGACCGGCCCGGGCACCGGCGTCCCGGTGAGGCCGACCGCGAGCCCCGCGAGGGGCGCGATCAGCAACGGGTTGCGCAGGAGCGCCAGCACGACCTTGCGGGCGGTGCCCGAACCCGCCCCCTTCTGCAGGTCGAGCTCGATCACCACGATCGCGAACAGGAACAGCACGCAGGCGGTGAACAGGGTGGCGATGACCGCGGCCGGCAGGCTCGCCGGCCCGAAGACCAGGAGGCAGAGCGGGATGCCCATGAAGCCGACGTTGCTGTAGCCGGCATCCAGCCCCTCGATGCAGGCCTGGGCCGGGCGCAGGGCGCGCCCGAGCCCGAGCAGGAAGGCGGCCGCGAAGGCCGCCGCGATGCCGCCCGCGAAGGCCGCCGCGAAGCCGATCTGGGCGACCTGGGCGGGGGTGATCTTCGCCATCGCGCCGAACATCAGGGCCGGCAGCGCCAGGTAGATCGCGAAGCGGTTCAGGCTGTCGGCCGCCGCCGGCTCGAACAGGGCGGTGCGCCCGGACAGGAACCCGGCCAGGATCAGGGCGAAGATCGGGAGGGCGGCGTTGAGGACGGCCTGCATCGGGGGGAGCGCCGGGACCGGGCGGGGCGCCGGCGAGAGCCGCTTTGGTGCAGGGGCGCGGCCGGCGCCAGGGCGTGAGCCCTGCGCCGGCCGCGGGGCGAGGTACCGCCGCCGGAGGGCGGCGGGACGCGGGGCCGGCGGGTCGGTCCTTGACCGGTCTCTTGGTTCGACCTTGGATCAGCCCTGGTTGCCGTAGCCGAAGGTGGTGTCGCCCGGGGCCGCGCGGCCCTCGAGCGCGCCGTATTGCAGGTAGTGCAGCATCGGGTCGACCTTCGCCCGCGCCACGTCGCCGTTGGCCGCCAGGTAGGCCGTGGT